>JAITDM010000267.1 GCA_031282535.1 Oscillospiraceae bacterium | reverse complement strand
TGACGTTCACGGTGACGGACGATCCGGCGACGGGACAGCCGGGGCGGAAAGCGCCGGAATCCGTCGTGATCGACGCGCCGTCGTATTGTATTGAAACGCCTGTCTCCGCGGTGCAATTCAGCGCCGACGTCCAGCCGCCCGAGGCCGAACAGGGCCTGGTGTGGTCCGTGCGCGACGCGGCCTCGAAACAACAGACCGCCAAGGCGGCGGTCTCGCCAAGCGGCGTCCTGACCGCCGTCGAGCCGGCGGTCGTCGAAGTGCTGGCGCATGCGGCGGAGGACGCGTCCGTCTACGATGCCAGGCTCGTCACCATCCGGTCCGCGGCCGACAAGCTGAGCCCGCTTTGGAGCATAGAGTCGCCAAACGCGGCCAAGTACGCCATCAGCGGCGAAGCGGCGACCATTGTCTCGAACGGCGGAAACATGTATAACACCGGCAGCAGCATGCCCAACATTTTCTTCGCCGGCATTCCATGGGGCGCGGCGTCCGCGGGCGATTTTTCGGCGCAAGTCAGAGTGTCGGGCAAGCCGAACGCCGGCTATCAGGAAGCGGGCCTCATTTTCTATAAGGATCAGAACAACTACGTGTCCGCGCTGCGCAAGAATCAAGGCGGCAGTCCGCGCGTCGGCGCCATCAGCGAGGCAAACGCCTCGGCGTCCGAGGGGCAGTATACGAACGATTCGGGATTCGGCCTGGGCGATGTGATGTACCTGCGCATCACGAAAACCGGCGCTGTGTACAAATCCGAATATTCGACCGACGGCACGGTCTGGAACGTCATGGGCGCGACGGGCGAATATACGAACGCGGCGCTCGGATCTGACTTCAAAATAGGCTTTTATGCCGGCAATACGGCGGGCCCGGCGATCACGTTCGACGATTTCCGCGTCAATGGCGCGCCCCTGCCGCTTACGTCCCAGCACAACCCACCGTCCGCGGTGGGCCCGGCGATCGCCGCGAGCGGCGGCACGCTTGTGTTGAGCAGCGGTTACGCCAGCCCCGACGCGACGCCCGAGGGCGCTTCGGTTTGCCGCTGGTACGCGTCCGGCTCGCCGGACGGACCGTTCAAACCCGTCGAGCTCTCTGACAAAACCATCGCTGTCGCCGAGGCGATTGCCGGCCAATATGTGAAAGCCGCCATCGTGCCGATCGACATGGACGGGCGCACGGGCGCTCCTGTCTGGACGGACGCCGTGCAGGCGCCCGCGGCGGGCGCGCCGAACAATGCCGGTCTCGCTTCGCTCACGGCGGCCAACGCGGCCTTCGACAAACAGTTCTCGCCCGGCGTGACTTCGTATGCCGCATACGCGGCGCCGGGCTTCGCGCTGACGGCCAAGGCCGCGTCCCCGGGCGCGACCGTCACGATTCTGTCGGGCGAGACGGCGCTTGCCTCCGGCGTCGGCCAGGCGTCAGCCGCCATCAGTCCCGACGCCGGCCCGATCACCGTCAGAGTGGACGCGGCCGACGGCCAGACGAGCAAGGATTACGGGATCAGCGTGAGACCGTTGGCTGACAGCGACGCCTACCTAAAGAGTCTGGTGCCGGACGGCGTTTCGCCCATTGCTTTCTCGCCGGACACGCAGTGGTACACGGCCGCCGCCTCGACGCAAAACGCCATACAGCTCTCCCTTGCAACGCGCTCCGCCGGCGCGGGCGTGAAAATCTACGTGAACGACGAGCTGTTCGACAGCGGCGACAGCGCCTACAGCGGCGAAATCCCGCTGTTTTCCGGTCTCAACGCCATCAAGGCAGTCGTTACCGCCGCGGACGGCATGACGGAGCGATTTTACCGCCTGAGCGTATTGAAAGCAGACAATTCCGCCTGGCAGGTCCGCGATATCTCGATAGACGGCGAGACCATCGACGGCTTCGATCCCGATGTCCGATCCTATGAACTGTGGCTTGCCAGGGGGCAAAACCCCGTCCTGATCGGCGCCACGCCCGCGGACCCGTCGTCGTCGGTCAACATCAGCGTCAACGGCGCGGTCACATCCGGCCTTTCGGTGAACGCGCGGCTGGAAGCGGGCTGGAACAATGCGACCATCGCCATTGCGGCGGCGAACTCCGCCAAAACGAGAACATATGAGCTGAAAATCTTTCTGCCTTCCGACGCCAACGCGGATATCACGTCCATCGACATTGCGGGCGTGAAGCTTGTGCCGGCGTTCAGCCCCGAAATCACCTCTTACACGGCATACACCGGCGGCGCGGAGCAGGGCTTCGCTGTGACCGCGCTGGAGTCCGGCGCCCGGCTGAAAGCCGTGATCAACAACCAGACGGTCGGCGGGAACGGGCAGATTGCGGGCGCGGCAAACCTCTACCCCGGCTCGAACGTGCTCACGGTCAGATCGGTTTCGCCGGACGGGTCCGCGACCAGGGTTTACACTGTGGACATCATCCGCAGCGGTTTCGTGTATGTTTCGGATCTCGACTGGGAAAGCGCGACGCTGGGAGACACCAACGGCGGCAAAAACCCGGCGCCCGCAAAAGACAGGGGCTGGGAAGGCGCGCACCGCCCCGTCAACCTGATCGGCGCGGACATGACGGCCGCCGAGTACGCCAAGGGCATATCCACCCACGCCGCCTCCGACATCGTGTACGACGTGGCGGGCAAGGGTTACGCGAAGTTCGTGTCCGACTACGGCATCGAGTTCGACGTAACCAAAAAGAATGAGCCGAACGTGCGGTTCTACGTGCTGATCGACGGCGTCGTCACATTTACGAGCGACGTCATGAATTACGCGCCCTACCAGCACGTCGAGGTCGACATCCCCCCCAGCGCGCAGAAAGTGACGCTGCGCGTGCTGGGCGTGAACAACATATGGAGCGCGCACGCCACGTGGGCCGACGCCAAATTCTACTTTGAGACAAGCCAGGGCGGCACCGATGTCAGCCACGCGATCACCGTAGCGCCGGCGGCCAACGGCTCGGTGGCGGCAAACCCGCAGGGCAGCGTGCCGCGCAACGGCGACGCGGTGTTTTCGTTCGTGCCCGATCCCGGGTACGCGCTCAAGTCCGTGACGATCAACGGCGATGCGGTGGCGCCGGCGCCCGACGGCACATACACCGTCGCGAAAGTCCAGTGCGACCTGGCGGTCACAGCCGTATTCGCTCCGGAGATTGACGCCGAAATTGCCCTTGGCAGAGACGGCGGTACGGTTGCGGCGGATTACACGCTGATCAACCTGTCGGCGGGCGGCGTCGAAGCCGTCTGCGTGCTCGCTGTCTACGACGGCGGACGGCTGGTCGATCTGAAAACCGCGCCCGCCGCCGCGGGCAAAGGCGCCGAAGCGCAGGCCAGCCTGCAAACGACGGCGGCGCCCGGGTGCTCTGTCAGAGCGTATGTATGGCGCGCCGATACCTATGCGCCGATTTGCGACGCGGCGACGCTGTAACGCATAACTCCGCGCAACGGCGCTCCGCGCCGGCGCGCAAAAGAGAGACCGCGGAACGGCCGCCCCGGGGCGTCCGTTCCGCGGTCTTTGTCGTCTGAAACACTGAGAAACAATGGCAGGCAATCAGCCGCCGAGGGACTGCAGCGGTGCGAGCGGCGTGTAGTCGGCAGCCCAGACGAAGGCCCGGAGCGTGAGGTCCGTGCGGTCCGCCGGGAGATCGACCGGCACCGTCAGCGTGCCGCGGCGCTGGCCCAGCGTACGGTCCGCGACCCCGCTGCCGGCCAGCCGGCCGGCAGCGTCGTACAGCGCCCAGATGATATGGGCCGGCTTGCTGCCCGCGTGGTAGACTTCCAGCCGGATCTCCGCCGTCTGCGCCGTGAGCAGGTCTGTCACCGGCGCGCCGTTGCCGTCCACGACGTCAAAGTCGAGGAGATACGCACCGTCGCGGTCGTCCGTGTATTGCGTCTTGGCCGTGACGACGCCCGTCTGCCCCTGCCCGCCGACGGAGACTTCGATCTCGTACCCCGCCTGCAGGAAGTAGTTGGAGCGGTAGGTGAGCGCGAAGGCGCCGTCCGCGTCGGAGGCGATCTGGTTCGCGTAGTCCGTCACGCCGCCGAACAGGCCGAGCAGCGTGAGCTGCGCGCCGGGCGCGAAGCCCGCGCCGCTCACCGTCACAAGGTCTGTCCCTCTGTCCGCCGTCACCTGCACGGCGGGGTTGTTCGCGGCGCCGTCCGGATCCGCCAACACGCCGTGCGTGAAGTCGGCGCCCGTGGTGGCCTCGCGGGTGGCGGGCATCGCGAACGGCGCGCGCGTGTTGGCGTCCCACAGCAGGATCCTGGCCTGCGTGCCGGCGGGCAGCGCCTCCGACAGTTCGTAGTTGATGCCGGTGTCGTCGTGGACGTCCGCGAGCTCCGTGGTGTACGACCCGTAACCGATCATCCGGTTGTCGGGGGTGTAGAGCGCGAGGATGGCCGTGTAGCGGATGGGATCATTGACCAGTTTGTCGACGGCGAAGGCCGCGTTGGCGCCGCGCTCGTCGATCTCCAGGTCCCTCGGGCTCAGCACCACCGACGGATTCCTGCCCGCCTGGTAGGCGCGGATCGCGGCCTGAAGCCGGGCCACGGCGCTCTCAAGCGCCGACGGCGTGAAGCCGCCCAGGTCGTAGCGGGCCTGCGCCTCGGCGATGGCCGTTTGCAGCGCGGCGCGCACCTCCGTCCGATACTGCCCGGCGGCCGTGCCCTCCTGGGTATTGGCCAGCAGCGCCTGCGCCTCGGCGATCTTTGCCGCCAGCGGGGCGGCGTCGGCCACGTCGTATTCGAGGCGCGGGTCGCCCCAGATGGCCTGGTCGTGGCCGTTGCTGCCGTTGGCGTTCATCACGAGGCGCAGCGCCTCGTAGCGCTTGATCTCGCCGTCTTCCTCGTACGTCAGCGGGACGTCGAAGTTGTAGAGCGTCGCTGTGTTGTTGGCCCGCTGGATCGGGGAGTTGTCCAACTTGGTCCACCCGGTCGTCACGATGGTTCCGGTGCCGTTTGCCCCCGGGTTCATCGTGGCGTAGTAGGACGATGTGAGCCGGCTCACGTCCTTGTGCGCCCAGACCTCGAAGATGACCGAGGCCGTGCCGTTGCCGGCTTTCATCTGGAAGTCGATGCCGGCGGAGGCCTTGAAGCGGTCGGCCTCGTACTCCTTGATGTTGAAGTCGATGATCTGTTCCGAGTTGCCGGCAAAGCCGTGCTCAAAGATCCGGCGGCTCACCGCGCCGTTTACGATCTCCTGCGTCTCCAGCGGCGCGCCGTTTTCATTCTTGTCGCGGTAGATGTCATGGTACCCGGAGTAGGAATACAGCCACGGCGTCGTGAGCTCGCAGAGGTACAGACTGCTGTCCGCGAGGAAACTGATCGTGTAGACGACCGTCCGCCCGCCCTTTGTGACCGTGACCGTGGCCGCGCCGGGCGCGCTCGCCGCCTGTTTGACCTCCACCGGGAGATTGAACGGATTGGACACGGTGACCGTCGGCGCGGTGATGACCGCCCCGCGCAACGTCACGTTGTACTGTGTGATGTCCGGATCAAAGCCCGCCAGCGCCACGCCGTTTAACCAGATCATTTCGAGATTCGGCTCGGGCGGCAGCTCCGCAAAGCGCTCCTTGCTCTCCGCCATGGGGTCCTGCCCGGCAAACAGAGGCTGGAGCATGTAGGTGTAGGAATACGACCGGCCCGCCTGGAGCAGAAACTCCGCCGTCGTGTCGTCGTCCCAGTCCAGGCTGCCGACGCCCTTCTGGTGCCAGTTCACACGGAGGACGACGTCGTCGCTCCGCACGGCCTGGTACGGGTACAGCGCCTTGTTCGGGCTGCGGTAGGTGCTGAGCGCCGTGGGGGTGTAGTGGGTCGCGTTGACCTCCAGCACCTCGTCGGCGCCGACGGCCAGCAGCCCGGCGCCCGTGCCGTCCGTAAAGGCGGCCCAGCGCACATCCGTCTTATTGCCCGTCTCCTGCACGCGCATGTAGGGGAAGAACTGGTCCTCGACCGTGCCGCTGTACACAGCCACATTGTTGCCCGCCTTGCGGTCCCAATAGGTCTCGCTCGGGCCTCTGCCGTACCACGTCATGTTCTCGTACGCGGCCGGGAGCTGCATGATCATGCCGAACTCGCCGAGCTGGCTCAGCGTCGCCAGCGGCGTCAGGTCGGCCTGCACGGCGACGGCGCCGTTTCCATAGATGGTGTAGGTCAGTTTGTAGGTGCTGCCGTTTTTCAGTTTGGCGCCCACGGTCACCTTGGTGAAATGCGGGTTCGTGTCGCCGACGCTCACGGACACGTCCGTCATGCCGCTGCCCTGGTCATACCAGTTGGCGTCGTAGATGGAGGCCCGCCCGTTGAACGCGTTGCCCGCCGTGTTCGGCCCCTGGTCCACTTCGGCGCGGAAAAAGCTGCCGACCGGCGGCGCGCTGATGAGGTCCTTGCCGTCCGCCCTGTAGGCGGTCAGCAGCCCCGTCGCTCTGTCGATCACAGCCTCGAAAGACTTGCTCTCCGGCGTCGTGCCGGAGACGGTGACCGCCGCGTCGGTCTGCGTGTTCGTCACGGTGGAGAGGGTGTCGATGACCGTCAGCCTGTCGAGCCCCTTAAACGGGAGGGCAAACTGTCCGCTGCCCTGCACAAAGCCGGCTTTGGCGTAGGGCAGGTCGCTCTTCAGCTTGTACTCGATCAGCAGCAGGTACTCCGCGCCCTCTTTCAGCACCTCCGGCACGCTGTAGGGCACCGTGACCGTCTTGGAGGCGCGGGGCGCGATGTCGACGTCCGCGTCGGCAAACGTCCCGCTCTGGACGGGCGCCGCGTCCTCCAGCAGCGACCATGTGATCTGGTAATAATTGGCATTTCTGAAGCGGTTGTAGTTTTGGATCACCACTTGCCGGGCGCCGATCTGGGTCTCTGTGGCCGAGAACTGCAGATCCTGGTATTGCTTTCTCACCTCGTACGCCTCGGGCTTCCACCGTCTGTCCGGATAGATAAAGCCGTTTTGGCAGAAGTTTCCATCGCCGGAGCGATTTTGCCACGAGCCGTCGAAGCCGAGGAAGAGCTCGTCCGGCGTGACGCCGTCCGCTGTGTTCGCGGTCGTCTTCAGCGTGTAGGCGGACTGGTCCACATAGTCCCAGATGAAGCCGCCCTGCAGCCGGTCGTTGGCCTCAAAGACGTCGACGTATTTGTCGAGGTTGCCGCCCGTGTTGCCCATTGAGTGCTGGTACTCCATCATGATGTAGGGCTTCGAGCTGACCGACTGTGACTGCCTGTAGCTCGCCGGGTACATCTGGCCCTCCATGTCCATGCGGCTGTTGGCGTTTTCGCCCTGGTAGTGGACCAGTTTCTCCGGGTCGTACACCTTGATGACGTCGTCGACCATCATGTTGAAGTTTTCTCCGGTGCCGGCCTCGTTGCCGAGGGAATAGATCAGCACCGACGCGTGGCTCTTGTCGCGCAGGACCATGTGCGACATCCGGTCGATCATCGCGTTTGTGAATGTCTTGGCGTTGCCGGGGAACACGCGCTGGCCGCCGGCGGCGATGCTGGTGTCGATCCTGTCGCCGCTCGGGATCGTGGCGGTCCGCGCGTTGTGGGATTCGACGTTCACCTCGTCCATGATGTAGATACCGTATTCGTCCGCCAGGTCGTAGAGGTGCGGGTCGGCCGGGTAGTGCGAGGTGCGGATGGCGTTGATGTTCAGCTGCTTCGCGTTCACCACGTCCTGCACGATGTCCTGGTACGGGACATAATGGCCGCCCAGCGGGTGCGCCTCGCCCCGGTTGACGCCGTAGAACTCGCTGTTCTGGCCGCTGATGCGCTGGGTGGACGAGGTAGTGCCCTTAGGCTCGACAGAGAACTATTTGAACCCGATCCGCGTCGCCCCGGTGTTCAGGAGGCCGCCGCCGGCCTTCTCGACC
>JAITDM010000229.1 GCA_031282535.1 Oscillospiraceae bacterium | reverse complement strand
GGGGAGATCGGGGCGCTGCACCCGGCGCGGATCGTGCTCTCGCCGGGGCCGGGCCGTCCGGAGGACGCCGGCGTGTGCGTGGAGGCGGTCCGCAGCCTGGCCGGGCGGATTCCGATTTTGGGGGTGTGCCTGGGGCATCAGGCGATCTGCGTGGCCTTTGGGGCCGTCGTCTCCTACGCGAAGACGCTGATGCACGGCAAGGCCTCCCGCATCGCGCTGGCGGAGGACTGCCCGCTGTTTCGCGGACTGCCCCCCGTCATTGAGGGGGGGCGGTACCACTCGCTGGCCGCGCGGCCGGAGACGCTGCCGGCGGCGCTGCGCGCGGTCGCGCACGCCGACGACGGAGAGGTGATGGCGGTGTGGCGCCCGGACGGCGAGGTGTACGGCCTGCAGTTCCACCCGGAGTCCATTCTGACGCCCGAGGGGCGGGTCATTTTGGCCAATTTTATCGAGAGGAGACGATCCGCATGATCCAGGAGGCACTTCGCAAAGCGGCGGCCCGGGAAAATCTTCCCTACGAGATGGCGGAGGCCGTGATGGATGAAATCATGGGGGGCCGGGCGAGCGGCATTCAGATGGCGGCCTTTTTGACCGCGATGGCGCTCAAAGGGGAGACGATCGAGGAGATCACCGCGTCGGCGGCGGGGATGCGCAAACACTGCATCCGCCTGCTGCACGACATGGACGTGCTGGAGATCGTCGGGACAGGGGGCGACCACGCAAACTCCTTCAACATCTCGACGACCTCGGCGCTCGTCGTGTCCGCCGCGGGGGTCCCCGTGGCCAAGCACGGCAACCGCGCGGCCTCCAGCCGCTCCGGCGCGGCCGACCTGCTGGAGGCGCTGGGCGTCGACATCACGGTGCCGCCGGAGACGAGTCTGCTGCTGCTGCAGCGCATCCGCCTCTGTTTTCTGTTCGCGCAGAACTATCACATCGCGATGAAATATGTGGCGCCGGTCCGCCGCGAGCTCGGCATCCGCACGCTGTTCAACATCCTGGGGCCGCTTGTGAACCCCGCGGGCGCCAACCGGGAGCTGCTCGGGGTGTATGAGGAGGAGCTCGTGGAGCCGATGGCGCGGGTGCTTTCGAACCTCGGCGTGACGGACGCGCTCGTCGTGCACGGGCAGGACGGGCTGGACGAGATCTCGCTCAGCGCGCCCACCAGCGTCTGCGAGGTACGCGGCGGCGTCTTTCGGTCGTATGTCATACGGTCCGAGGATTTTGGCCTGCCGCGGTGCCGCAAGGAGGACCTCGTCGGCGGGACGCCGGCGGACAACGCGGAGATCACGCGGGCGATCCTGAGGGGCGAGCGGGGGCCTAAGCGGGACGCGGTCGTGTTGAATTCGGCGGCCGCCCTCTTTCTGGCGCGGCCCGCGCTGTCGGTCCGGGCGGCCGTCGCCCTCGCCGAAGAGGTGATCGACAGCGGGCGGGCGCTGACGCAGCTGGAGCGCTTCATCGCGCTGTCAAACGGCGCGCCGTCGGTGGAAGCGGACAGGGCGGCGGTCCGATGAGTCCGACGAGTACGGTCTTGGACAACATCGCGGCCGACGCGCGCGCGCGCGTGACCCGGGCCAAGGAGGCGGAACCGCCCGGCGCGCTGGCGGCGCGGGCGCAGGCGTCGCCGGCGCCCGCGGGGTTCCCGTTCGAGCGGGCGCTGGCCGCGCCGGGGCTGTCGTTCATCTGCGAGGTGAAGCGGGCCTCGCCGTCGAAGGGCGTCATCGACGCGGTCTTCCCCTACCGGGAGATCGCCCGGGACTATGAGCGGGCGGGCGCGGCCGCGCTGTCGGTGCTGACGGAGCCGGCGTATTTCGGCGGCCGGGACCGCCACCTGCGCGAGATCGCCGCCGACGCCTCGTGCCCCGTGCTGCGCAAGGATTTTGTCGTGGACGACTACCAGATCTACGAGGCGCGGCTGCTCGGCGCGTCCGCCGTGCTGCTCATCGCCGCGCTGCTGGACGAGGCGGCGCTGCGGGCGTATCTCGCGTGCGCGCACGGCCTCGGGCTCTCCGCGCTGGTGGAGGCGCGCACCGGGGCGGAGGTGGACGGCGCCGTGCGCGCGGGCGCGCGTATCGTCGGCGTGAACAACCGGGACCTCAGGACCTTCGAGGTGGACTTCGCGACCGCCGCGCGGCTGCGCGGGCGGGTGCCGGCGGGGGTGCTCTTCGTTGCGGAGAGCGGGGTCCGCACGGCGGAGGACGTCCGCGCGCTCGCGGACGCCGGCGCCGACGCGGTGCTGGTGGGGGAGACGCTGATGCGCGCCCCGGACAAGGGCGCGCGTCTCGCCGAGCTCCGGGCGCTGCTGTGAACTGGGGGGCTGAAGCTATGCCAAAGATCAAGATCTGCGGGCTGTGGCGGGAGCGGGACATCGAATACGCGAACGAGGCCGGGCCGGACTACGTCGGGTTTGTGTTTGCCGAGAGCCGCCGCCGGGTGACGCCGGCGCGGGCGGCCGCGCTGCGCGCCCGTCTGCGCCCCGGGATCATCCCCGTCGGCGTGTTTGTGGACGCGGCGGCGGAGGAGATCGCCGCGCTGTGCCGCGGCGGCGTCATCGAAGCCGTGCAGCTCCACGGGCACGAGACGAACGGCGACGTCGCCGCCCTCAAGGCGCGCTGCCGCGTGCCCATCATCCGGGCCGTGCGCGTCGGAGAGGGCGGCGGGCCGTGCGCGGCCGACCCCGGCGCGGCGGACTTTCTGCTGTTCGACAGCGGCGCCGGGTCCGGCCGGCCGTTCGACTGGCGCCGGCTGACGTGGGTTGCACCTGCAACCCACAACCCAAATTCTTGTTTTTTGTCGCCGCTTCGCGGCAACAAGGTACCAAAGGCGCCGCGCGCGCCGTACTTCCTGGCCGGCGGCATTGGGCTCCACAACCTCGCCGGGGCCCTCGCGCTCGGCCCCTACGGCGTCGACATCAGCAGCGGCGCCGAGACCGGCGGCGTCAAGGACCTGAAAAAGATGCGGGCGCTGGTGGAAGAATTGAGAATTGAGAGTTGAGAGTTGAGAATTGAGAATGCGCGAGTGCGAGAGTGCGAGAGTGCGGGTGCAAAAGTGCGCATTGTTTGCAATTAAGGGCGACATTGTGATGTGTAGGAGGTGTTTGGGGATGACGGCGGGGCGGTTTGGAGAGTTCGGGGGCCGGTACATTCCGGAGATTTTGATGAACGAGGTCATACGGCTGGAGGAGGCGTACGGGCGCTGCCGGGCGGATGAGGCGTTCACGGGCCGGCTGGAGCGGCTGCTGGCGGAATACGCGGGGCGGCCGTCGCTTCTGTACTATGCGGAGAAGATGACGCGCGACCTCGGCGGCGCGAAGGTGTATCTCAAGCGCGAGGACTTGAACCACACGGGGTCCCACAAGATCAACAATGTGTTGGGCCAGGCTTTGCTGGCGCAGTGGATGGGGAAGACCCGGGTCATTGCCGAGACCGGCGCGGGCCAGCTCGGCGTCGCGTCCGCGACGGCCGCGGCGCTGCTGGGGCTCGACTGCGAGATTTTCATGGGCCGGGAGGACATGGACCGCCAGGCGCTCAATGTCTACCGGATGGAGCTGCTCGGCGCGAAGGTGCGCGCCGTGACCACCGGCACGATGACGCTGAAGGACGCGGTGAACGAGGCGATGCGCGCGTGGGCGGGCCGGGTACACGACACCCACTATGTGCTGGGGTCGGTGATGGGGCCGCATCCGTTCCCCACGATGGTGCGGGATTTTCAGAGCGTCATCGGCCGGGAGGCGCGCCGGCAGGTGCTGGCGCTGGAGGGCCGGCTGCCGGCCGCCGTCGTCGCCTGCGTCGGCGGCGGCAGCAACGCGATGGGGATCTTCCACGCCTTTTTGCCGGACGCGCCGGTCCGGCTCATCGGCTGCGAGGCGGCGGGGCGCGGGCTCGAGACGGGGGCCCACGCGGCCACCGTCGCGCGGGGTTCGGTGGGTGTGTTCCACGGCATGAAGTCGTATTTCTGTCAGGACGAACACGGCCAGATCGCCCCGGTCTACTCGATTTCCGCGGGGCTCGACT
>JAITDM010000129.1 GCA_031282535.1 Oscillospiraceae bacterium | reverse complement strand
ATCGAAAATCTCTACCATAACTCGAGAGCCTTTTTCAAAGTAGTCCCTGTGACAGGCGGCATTGACCACGGCCTCACGGAGGGCATCCTCCGGCAGTTCAAGTTTGCCGCCGGACATCCCGGCGCAGTTCAGATTTTTCAAAATAGCTTCGTGCTCAAGCACGTCGCTGATCTTCGCTGTCGTGATATAACGCTTAAAGGCCGCTTCGTTGAACCGCTCATCAATCGGCAAATCATCACGAATAATTTCATCATATCGTACCCGCCCTTCACTCTGGAAGAACTCAATGATGCTGTCACGATCCAACTTTTGCGAATTGGGGCCGGATCGCAGGTAGAACCCTTTGGAACAAGAGTACGGCTTGTGCGTCCCTTCTGGGACGGTTACAATGATGATGTTGTTTTGAACCTCAATATCAACGTTCAGATGAGGTTCCATCTGATGAATCGTGTCTTGAACGCGGGAACGCGCCGCGTTGCTTACATCCGTGCCTACCACACGACCGCTGTCGTCCACTCCTATAAACACCCTGCCGCCCGAAGCATTGGCAAAAGCGCAAACCTCAGAGGGAAGCGACTTATCAGCGCTCTCTTTGAATTCCACCGTATAGCTTTCACCCTCGCTGAGGATGACATCCAAATCGTTTACCATTGGGTAAAACCTCCTTCCCGGTTTGCCCTAATTTTGTCGTAAGCATCGCAGGCAATCTCAACTATAGAGGTATGCGAGTTGAACTGTCTTATTCATCTCTTGCATAGCCGAGTCCTTTCTCATGGGAGTTTTTACTCCGCCCATTTTTTAAAATTTTCCGCCTGCTCCAGCACCTTCTCGAAAACCTCCTCGTCCCACTCCGGCGGATATCCGTTCTTGTAGAGCAGGACAGTCAAATCCATATTCAACTGGTTCTTGATGTCGGCGCGGATCGACCAATCGGCGAACTGTGCTTTGTCATCTACCAGTTTCTTTATCTCTTTTGCGAGAGCGAGGCACTTTTCGTCGGCGTAAGGAAATCCGTGGTCGTCGCGCACCCTGACGAGGATGTCATAAAAAGTTCTTTTCCTGTTCTAAAGTTGTATTTTCTTTTCATAACTATGTACCTCCTAGATCGCCCGGTGTTTACATGGGGATTGAATCCGGTGTTTATCTGATCAGTCGAGTCATCGAGTCGTTACAAAAACATCACATCAATAGTATATCAGAAAAAATTATCAAAATCAACACTGTATGTCTCCCTCAATCTTTCAGCGCCGTTAGCGGCACGACGTAGACGCCGTCTTCCCGGCGGTAGGCGGCGTTTGACAGCCCGCAAATGACGCACAGTACAGACGGCGGAGCGGCTCTTTCTTCCGCCGTCAGTTCGTCCCTGAACTTCTTCAAGTGATCGGCCGCTTCGGCAATCTGGTGTGCGCCGAGCTTGATCTCAAACGCACACCAACGCCCGTCGGGCAGCTCGATCACGGCGTCGATTTCACGGCCGCGGTAATCCTGATAGTGAAACAGCCGGGCGCCAAAGGCTTCCGCATAGATTTTCAAATCTCTTTCACACAAGGCCTCAAATAAAAACCCCAGTGTTTTGAGGTCGGAGAGCAGACCGGCCGGCGTGGCCCTCAGCAGCGCGCAGGCGCGCGACGGATCGGAAAAGTGCCGTTTCTCCGCCTGCTTTACGCGAACAGAGGAGCGGATATTGGCGGAAAACGGCGGCTGGTCGTCGGTGAGGAACAGCCGCTTAAAGATATCCAGATACGAGGCGACGGTTTCAATGTCAATCCGATGGATTTTCGCATTTCACCCAAAGCCAGGCGGCCGCGCCCCAAGGAGGGCACGGCCGCCTGGCTTGTCCGACGTCTGACGGGCGCCGCTCAGCCACCCGCCGCGAGGTTCCCGGTGCGCTCGAAGAACGGGTACGTCTCGCCTTCGCGGATGCGCCAGATGGTCTCGAAATCCCAGCCGGCGAACGTGGCCCGTTTCATCATGTCGACCGTCGTCCGGCCCTGCGGGTACGCGGACGCCGCCCCGGCGGGCGTGCCGCTTGTCCCGTAGGCGCGCGGAACGCCCGCTCTGTCGCCGTCACAGTAATTTGTCCCCAGGTACTTCACCCCGGAACGGCCGTTGAACGCGCCGTATTCCGTCGTGCCCGTGCCCGTCACTGTGCCCGACGAATAGCAGTTCTCCACCGTCTTGTCGCCGCCGGCGCCCGTTCCCGAGAAGTATCCGACCAATCCGCCGACGCCCGTCGTGCCCTTCACGTCGCCCCGGGCGTAGCAATTGCTGATGGTGGAGGCGATCGCTTCCCCGACCAGGCCGCCGGCGATGTAGTTCTTTGTGGTCACATCGCCGTACGCGCACGAACGGAAGAGCGTCGAACGGCCGTACAGCGTCCCCACCAGGCCGCCGGCGTAATGCGAGGCGGTGACGTCGGCGGCGGCGTACCCGTCGCTGATCGAAGACGCCTCGTAGACGGCCCCCACCAGGCCGCCCGCGTAGGAGGCCGACGCGCTGACGGTCCCGCTCGCGTACGCCAACTCGATCGACGCACCGCCGTGCAGAGCCCCCGCCAGACCGCCGATGTAGGAGCCGCCCTCGGAGACGACGTCGATGGTCTGGCACTGCGTGATCTGCGCCTTGTCGAGCGCGCAGCCGACCAACCCGCCCGCATAGTGGCCGCTGGTCTTTACGTATGTCCCGGCGACTGTGCAGTCCTTGATCACGACCGGCGGGCTGCCGTACACGCGCCCGACCAGACCGCCGGCGTATCCCCCGCCCGTGACGACAATCTGGCCGCCCGACACCGTGCAGTTTTCAATCACCGTGCCGTTGCGGGCGTCCCCGGCGACCGCGCCGACCTCATACCCGCCGGTGATGCCCCGCTCGTCCAGCTCGATGTGCACGTCTTTGATCACGGCGCCCATCGTCACCGAGAACAGTCCCTTGTACGAGATGCCCCATCCTTTGCCGCTCCACAGACCGCTGATCGTGTGGCCCTGTCCGTCGAGTTCGCCGCTGAAATAGGGGGCGCCGTACCCGATCGGGTACCAGCCCTTGTCGGCCGTGTAGGTCGACGAAACATAGTCCGTCAGGTCGATGTCGGCGTACAGCCGGTATTTTCCCGCCGGATTGTTGCGTATGGCGTCGAGTTCAGACGCCGTCGTGACGATCAGATATCCGTCTTCATCGGTGATGGACAGCGGATTGCTCGGCACCAAGACGGGGTAGCTCTGTTCGGCGACGGCGCCGTTTTCCGTATAGGTGATGTACATCACGTAGTTTGTGCCCTTGGTCAGGCCCTTGAGGACGAGGCCCGTCTTTTGGTAGCTCACGTTGGTATACGGCGCGAACTGCCATCCCTCCGGCAGTTCTTCCGACCATTCCGCCGGCAGCTCGGCCAGATAGACCGCGTATCCCTTGCCGTTGGCGGCGTGCGTGTCGAAATACACCGTCGCCTGTTTGCTGCCCGTCTCCACGCCTTTGATGCGGATCTCTTTGACAACGGTGATGTCGAAACTGTCCGTGACGGTGACCGGGCCCTCGGTACAACTGACCGTCACCGTGTTGTGGGCGAGCGTCAGCGGCTCGTCGAGGCCGGGCGCCAGCGTGTAGTCGTCGACCGGCCGGCTGCCGTTCGTGTAGTGCGCGGTCACGACCAGCCCCACGGGGTCCAGACGGCTGCCTTCGATGTAAAACGTCGTGTCGGGCGCCGTGACGGTGATGGCGCGCAGCTGCGGCTCTTTCACGGTGATCTCAAAGCGCGCCGTCCTGGTGACGCCGCCCTCCGTATAGCTGACGGTGACAAGCGTCATGTCCCGCGTGACCGGGGTCCCGGGCTCCGGGGCGACGGTGTACCCCGCGATGCCAACCCCGTCGTCCTCGTCAAAATTGCCCAGGACGGAAATTCCAGATATATCCAGTTGTTCGCCCTCGTAATACTCGATCTTGTGCGGCGGTATCAGCGAGAGGGACTCCAGCACGCGGTTCTTCCCGGTGAGCTTGAACAAAGGCTGTACCGTCACGTCCGCCTCCGGCATCGTGAGCACGGTCGGATTTTCGGTCGGATTCGACAGCAGCCCGTCTATGTCGTCGGACGAGGCGCTGCGCCAGCGCACAAACCGGTACCCCGCAAAGGGCGCCGCCGCCAGCGACACCGCGTCTTCGGCCGCTCTCTCGACGCTGCCCGTCTCGTCGGGCCTCTCGCCGTCGATTGTCACGTACCCGCCGAAGGTCTCCTCGACCGTCAGCGTGTGGCGGGCGTCTTTGACCGTCACTTCCAGGCTGTCCCTGTGGGCGCCGTCCTTCGTGACGACCGTGATCACGGTCCGGCCCGGCGCGCGCAGGGTGAGCTGTCCGCTGCCGTCCACCTGCGCGACGCGCGTGTCGGACGAGAGCCATATGATGTCCTGGTTGCTCGCGGTGTCGGGGTACACCTGCGCCGTGAGCTTGGCTTCCGCGGGCGCCTCGTCCTCCTCGTCCCGGTAGAACTGGCTTTCTCCGCCGATCGCAACCCCTTCGGCCGGGACCCAGTGAATCTCTTTCCCCGGGTCCATCGTCAGATCCGCCGGCGGCGGCGGCAGAGATTCCCTGTAGAGGGGCACCGTCACGCGGTTGTCGTCCGGATAGGCGTCGGGTTTTGCGGTTTCCGCCTCAAAGTAGAGCTTATCCGCCGCAGTGCGTAGCGCCTCCACGTCAAAGAACAGCTCGATGTGTTTCCGGCTGTCCGCAACCACCCGTTTTTCGTCCAAACGTCTGCCGCTTGCATCGTTTTCGTAGACAATGAGCGTCGTTTCCGTCGCGATGTCCGCGTCGCTCGACAGCGAGGCCGTCAGGAAGATCCGGTCCCCCACCCGCTGCTGCGTCACGCTGACGGCCACGTCCGCCAGACCCACCGTCGTCTCGTACACATTGTTGTCCGGGTCGCCGTCCCCTTCGCAGGAGACCTCGGCGCGCAGGCTTCCGTCGGCCGAGAGCTTTCGCAAATCCACCTCTGCGCGGACCGTCGCCGTCTGCCCCGGGGCCAGCGTCACGGGCTCCGTCAGCGCCTCATGGCCGGTCAGGGCGATGGACAGCTCCTCGACGGTCGTTTCGCCCAGGTTCCTCACCACCATGTCGACCGGCTGCACGCCCCCGGCCGTGTCGGCGGCCGAGGCGTACACGTAGTCGAGGGCGACGTCCGTTTTGGGTTCCACCTCGGCATACCAGAGCGCGTGTTCTGTCTCCTCCTCGTCTCCCTCCGGCGCCCGGTACGTGTTCAGGACAAACTGCCAGACGCCGTCCCCGGTCAGCGCCGCGTCAAAATACGCCAATTCGTCGCTGACAGTCCTCAGCGTGACCGGCGGGCCGTAGCTTTCGCCTTCGTCGTCTTCCGCAAAGGACGCTTTGATCACATATCGGTCCGCCGCCGGGTCGAGCACCCGTTCGCCGGTATCCGGGTCGGTCACGACGTTGGGTTCCGCCCAGACAAGGGCCTTTTTGCCCGCGCCCTCCACCACGCGGTAGGAGCCGGACAGCAGCCCGCCGCCGGCCGTGAGGGGCGCGCGGTTTTCGTTTTTGGCTGTGTCATAGCGGTACAGGCTGCCCGCTTCCTGCCAGAAGAACGTCCCGTCGTCATACCGCAGTCCGGAGGCCCCCTGGGTGTGGGAGATCGGCACGCTGCCCGCCGCCCCGTGCCACATCCAGATCGCGGGCGTGTCCGCGCCGCCAAACGTGCTGTACGCGACTTTCAGCTCGCCGCCGGCATACCCGGCCGCCAGTTCATTGATGTAAACATTCGTTTCAAACAGTGTCTCCGGCTCGCTCCACACGCCGTCGCCAAGCGTGCTGGCAACCGCCGCGTACAGGCCGTCGCCGCCCCCGAGGGGGTCTCCCTCGCGGACCTCCGTCCACACCGCGGTGAGGCCGTCTTCGCCGGCGGCAAGCGTCGGGGTCGTCTCGGCCGTGTCGTTGTCGGTGATGTACGCCGGGTCCGCAAACTGCCGGGCGTCCGCGTCCCACTGCGCGAAACACAGCTCCATATGGGACAGGGTTTGGTCCAGCAGCGCCTGCGGGTCTTCCTCTGCCGCCAGAGGCGCTTTGGATTTCTGCCAGAGCAGGTACAGATCATCGCCCACCGTCAGGGTTTGCGCGAAGAAATCGGAGGTTCCGTTTTCCCAGACAGGTTCGGGCTCGCTCCATACGTCGTCCTGCAGGACCGAGTACATCAGCCGGATGTGATTGCCGGTCGGGCCGCCGCCGTCCGCCTCGTCGCCGTCGTCCGCCTGGAAGAGCAGGATTGTCTGATCCCCCGCTTTGGCAAGTTGGGGCACGGAGCCCGGCAGGACGCCTTCTTGCAGCGGCATGTCCGCCGCGGCTCTGGACCTCCGCGCGGCGCCGTCCGCGCGCCACTGGCCGTTCCACGGCGTGGTATGGTTCAGGTATTCTCTGGACGACAACGCAAGGTCGTCGTTTTCATAGATGTAGTAGGCCTCCTCGTCCTCAAAGGCAACCGCCCGCGCCATCCGCGCCTGCCGCTGACTGCCCCAAAGCTGTTTTTCGTAACGCCCCAACGTCCAGGAGCCGCTGAAGAAAAACAGCACTTCGGCTTCTATGCTTGCGGACGCGGTGAGTTTGCCGGACGAGGACGGCTTGTTGCTGTTGCTGGCGAGCACCTGGATCGCCAACGCCGCGTCGCCCCGGACACCGACATACGCCAGGTTCCGGATCCCCACGCCCGCCGAGAGCCACATGTACGGGTTGATGTTGACGGTGACCTCGCCCTCAAACATCACGCCGCCGGTACCGACGCCAACCACGGTCTTGACTGCGGTGCCCAATGTCATGCCGCCGCCGATCCCCACGGACACCGGGATAGGCCCGAGCGCAAACGTAAATGTTTTCCGGCCCTCGGCGTGTCCGCTGACAATGATCTCGCCCGTGTTGGAGATCTGCCGGCCATACATGTCAAACGTCACTTCGAAATAGCCGATCCCGCCGATCCCGCCGGAGACGACGCCGGAGACGACTGTGAACGTCTTTTCGCTGATGCCGTACTTTTCCCGCATCGTATCCAGGCATCCTTTGGCGCCCACGTTCTTTTTGGCAGCCTGGAAATCGCGTTTGAACTCCTTCCACGCCCGGTCGGCGGCGGCGAGGTTCTCGATCTGCAGGACGTTTACGAGTTTATCGAAGGCCAGATCCAGGGCGGTGTCCACTTTTTTGCACAGGTCCGCCATATGTCCGTCCAGCACGTCAAACAATTCCTCGAAGCTTTCCGCAATGGCGGTCACCTCGGCGACCACCTCCGGCAGTTCCTTCTCGATGTACTCCGTGGCGCGCCTCTGGACAATCTTCGCGACGTTATCCCGGACAGCTTTGGGCACGCCGATGTCTTGCAACAGTTCGTCCAGCTTGTCTTTGGTGATTTTTTCCGCCGTGTCCGCTTTTTCCTCGATCACCCTGCCCCATTCTTCCTTCAGCCGCTCGTATTCGTCCTCTGTTTTGGCCT
>JAITDM010000126.1 GCA_031282535.1 Oscillospiraceae bacterium | reverse complement strand
CCCCTCGCGGCTTGCGGCCGACCGGCAGAACGCGTCCGTGCGTGAGGCGGCGCTGCGGCTGCTCGGCCGCCGGGCCTATGGCGCGCGGGAGCTGCTTGACAGACTGGTGGAGCGGGGGTTCTCTGAAAAGCGCGCGTGCGAGGCGGTCGAGTGGCTGCTCTCGCTCGGGTATCTGGACGACAGCCGGTATGCCGAGGCGCTGGTGCAGTCGTATGCCGCGCGCAGCTGCGGCCCCCATCGGATCCGGCGAGAGCTGCGCCGCCGGGGTGTGGACACGGAGACGGCCGAGGCCGCGCTGATGCAGGCGCCGCCACCCGAAGAGGTGATCGACGCCTTTTTGGCGCGTCTGCCGCAGGACAGGCCGCTCGACGACAACCAGCGGCGGTGGGCCGCCGACACGCTCTACCGCAAGGGATTTGACTGGGACGACATTCACGCGGGGCTGCTGCGGTTGGCGGACGAAGGGGAGAGACTGTCTTGAACGGGCCCAAAGTCGCCATGGTGTCGCTCGGATGTGCGAAAAACCTGGTCAGCAGTGAACAGATGTTGTGGCAGCTCTCCGACATGGGCTGCCGCATCGTGCCGGAACCGTCCGGTGCCGATGCGGTGGTGGTCAATACCTGTGGGTTCATCGAGAGCGCCAAGCGGGAGGCCATCGAGACGATTTTGGAGATGGCGGCGCTCAAGAGCGCGGGCAAGCTGGGCAAAATTTTGGTGGCGGGTTGTCTGGTCGAGCGGTACCGCGGCGAGGTGCGGGACGAACTGCCGGAGGTGGACGGGCTCCTCGGCTGCGGCAGCTTCCACGAGATCCGGGAGGTGTTGTTCGAGGCGCTTCAGGGCAAGACGCCCGTGCGCTTCGGCGCGCCGGTCGAGGAGCCGCTGAATACGCCGCGGCTCGTGACGACGCCGGTGCACACGGCCTACCTCAAGGTGGCCGAGGGCTGCGACAACCACTGCGCGTACTGCGTCATCCCGTCGCTGCGCGGCCCGTTTCGCAGCCGCCCGATGGAATCGCTCCTCGAGGAGGCGCGGTGGCTGGCGGCGCGCGGCGCCAAGGAGCTCATTTTGGTCGCGCAGGACACGACGCGCTACGGTCTCGATCTGTACGGCGAGCGCCGGCTGCCAGCGCTGCTGGACGAGCTGTGCCGCATCGAATCGCTGCACTGGCTGCGGCTGCACTATCTCTACCCGGACGCGATAGACGACGCGCTGATCGAGCGGATCGCCCGGGAGGAGAAGATCGTCAAGTACCTGGACGTCCCCCTCCAGCACATCAGCGACAAGCTGCTCACGGCGATGAACCGGCGGGGCACGCGGCGCGGGATCGAAGCGCTGATCGGGACACTGCGCGCGCGCATCCCGGACCTCGTGCTGCGCACATCCTTGATCGTCGGCCTGCCCGGCGAGGGCGAGGCCGAGTTTGAGGAGCTGTGCGCCTTTTTGCGCGCGGTCCGGATGGAGCGGGTGGGCGTGTTCCCTTACTCGGCGGAGGAGGGCACGCCGGCGGCCGGGATGCCGGACCAAGTGCCCGAAGAGGTCAAAAAACGCCGCGCCGAGATCGTAACGGAGATACAGGCGGAGATCATGGACGACTTCAACGCCGCGCTGCAGGGACGGATTCTCACGGTGCTCACGGAGGGGTATGACCGCTACGCGGGCTGCCACGTCGGCCGTTCCTGGGCCGACAGTCCGGATGTGGACGGCAAAGTGTACTTCACGGCCCGCGGCCGGGTGCCCGAGGGGGAGATGGTCCGGGTGCGCATCACCGGTACGCTGGAAGGGGACCTTTTCGGGAAGGCCCGCGGCGTTTGAACCGGCGACGTACCCGGTTGACTTTCGACGAAGGGACTGACAAGCCTTGACTGTCGCCAGCAGCATCACCTTGGCGCGTATCGCCCTGATCCCCGTGTTCATGTGGGCCATGGTAGATCCCTTCCCCTACGCCGGCCTGCTCGCGCTGATCATTTTCATGGTGGCGAGCTTTACCGATGCGGTCGACGGCTACATCGCCCGGCGCATGAACCAGGTGACCAATTTCGGAAAGTTCATGGACCCGCTGGCCGACAAGCTGCTGGTGACGTCCGCGCTGCTCATGTTTGTGCAGCGGGGCGAGATGTCGGCCTGGGCGGCCATGATCATCGTGGCGCGGGAGTTTCTCGTCACCTCGCTGCGCATGGTGGCCGTGGCCGAGGGCCGCGTCATTGCGGCCGGTTGGGCCGGGAAGGTCAAAACCGTGGTGCAGATCCTCTGCATCGCCTTTCTGCTGACGGGCGAGGGCAGGGTGGAAATCTGGCCGGAGGGGGTCACACTGGGTGCCGTGGCCGTGTGGCTGATGGCGGCCACGACCATCTGGTCGGGGGCCGTGTACATCGTACGCCACCGCGACGTGTTGAAGAGCGCCCGGTAGTGAGGGATGGTCGTTAGACACTCCCTCGGTGGAGGCGGGACGCCTCCGGACGGGCCCAGGCCCGCGAAGACGGCGCCGCGGCGCCAAAAGGGGAACAGACAGTATGGAGATCTACAACACGCTGACCCGCCGCAAAGAGACATTTGTCCCGCTGACACCCGGCCGCGTTTTGATGTACTGCTGCGGCCCCACGGTGTACAACCGGATCCATGTGGGCAACGCCCGGCCGCTCGTTGTGTTCGACGTGCTGCGCCGCCATCTGGAAAAGAAAGGGTACCAGGTGACGTTCACGCAGAATTTTACCGACATCGACGACAAGGTCATCGGCAAG
>JAITDM010000172.1 GCA_031282535.1 Oscillospiraceae bacterium | reverse complement strand
ATTAAATAAAAAATGCATCGCGTTTTGCGCAATGACAAGCGAAAAAGCACAAGGCCCCGGTGCGCATGGGATGCCTTGTGCTTTGGGTGCGCCGTGCATTGCGCGGTTCCCCGGGTCCGTACCCGGGACGGAGACGTTCACGCCCGGTGTTTCCGCAGGTCCGCGCCGAAGAAGGGGAGGAGTTCGAAGGCCTCCAGGCGGGAGGTGATCTGGGGGGTGTAGCGGCTGCGCAGTTCCTCCTCGGTGAGACCGGAGACGAGGAGGGTCTGGCGGCCGGCGCCGAGGCGGGCGCTGAGAATCTGGTGGAACGCCGACTGTGTGAAGGGGGTGACAAATTCGGCGCCCACATCGTCCAGGATCAACAGGTCGCAGTGCAGCAGACGCTGCACCTCCTCCCCCGCGTGTTCATCCCGGGCAAACTTCTGCGCCTCCATCAGCGCAAACGCGCCCGCGGCCGTCTCGTAGAGCACCCAGTGCCCGCGCTCGCAGAGCGCCCCGGCGATGCAGGCGCACAAAAATGTCTTTCCCAGCCCCGCGCCGCCGCAAAACAGCAGGTTCGGGGCGTCGGGGCCAAACCGCTCGACATATTTGACGCAGTATTCGCGCATGACGCCCATGTGGTCCCGCGGGGACGGGCCGTGGGAGGGGTCCGCCTCGGCGGAGAAGCGCTGGAGGTCGAAGGCGGCGAACGTCTGCCCCGCGATGTCCAGCTTCCCCGACAGCGCGCGCCGCTGTTCGCCGATGCACAGCCGGCGCAGACAGTCGCACAGCCGTCCGTCGGCCGTGGCGCCCGTGTCGCCGCACAGCGCGCAGGCGGGCCGGTCGTCCAGCGCGTCCGGCGGATAGCCGCCCGCCCTCAGCAGCGCGTCCCGCTGCGCGCGCAGGGCGAGGTTGCGCGCCCGGCAGCGTTCCAGGGCGGCCTCCTCGCCGGACAGGGTGTCGCGCACGGCGCGCAGCAGCCCGGCGCGCATCTCTTCGTCGATGGCCTGCACGGCGGGCTGCGCCTCGTAGATCTCGGCGCGGCGCGCCGAAAGACGGACCCCGGCGGCGGCTTTGTTCTGCGCCAGCAACACCCGCGCCTGCCCCAGACAGACAGGATCCAACGCCATCGCACGGACCCCCTTTCGGCGTCTTGCTCCGACGCCAAAAATGGAAAAATAAGAAAAATAAATAGATGGTCAGGGTGTCGAAAGCCTCGCTGGGCGCATGCGGTGCGTTGTCCGGTCGTATCAGTCGTCTTTGACGTAGCGCCGCATGCGTTCCACGGCCTCGCGCTCCCGCCGGCCGGGCGCGGTTTTGGCGGCGGCGCTCCCGGGGGCCGGGGCTCCCGGCGTCCGCTTGGACGGCGCGGTGTCGCCGGCCTCGATCTCGGCCGGGGTGTGCAGGTTCTTCTCGTGCCAGCTTCGCAGGATGGAGTGCATGTATTTCCAATTGAGCGCGCCGGTTTTGAGTACGGTTTTGTCGTAGGCCAGCGCGACGGTGTCGGGCGCGAAGCCCATCTCCGTCCACTCGGAGACATAGCGGATTTCGCTGGGCGACGGCGCGCGGTTTTCGATGCCCAGCAGCCGGTAGACGCGGCTGCCGACCTGGCGCTTCGTCTCCTGCGTCTCGATGTAGCGCTCGGCTTTCTCCTCGGTGTCGATGCCTTTCTGCTCCCAGATCGCGGCCTCCTTGTCGATCTGGCGCATGGTAGGCGGGCGGCCCTCCTCGCCAAACCGGCGGCGGGCGTCCTCCACGCAGTGCGCCACCAGCAGCGAGATGACGCCGGGCGTCAGGCCGCGCCAATCGTAGAGGCCGAAGAGGATCTGCAAATCGCTGCTGGAGAGGATTTTCCCCAGACGGCGCTGCACCTCGTCCACCACGTGGCGGAAGGCGGGGTCGCGTTTGATCCCCTGGGCCACTTCGGCCCCGGCGTAATCCGGGCGCACGTCGCTCGCGGGCGGCGGCGCGGCGGGGGCTGTTTCCCGCAAAACGCCAGCCGTCTGCAGGAGCCGCAGGGCGTCTTTCAGCGCCGCGGCGGTCATCCCGAGCGCCGCGCAGGCCTTGGTGTCCAAGCATTTTCCCCGATGGGAGAGCAGATAAAGATAGAGACGGGCGGCCTCGCCGCTGCCGGTGCCGAGGAGCGCCGTGACCGTCTCGTCTGTGATGGTATGTACGCCGCCGCGCGGCAGGTCAAACGTGCGCTCGGTCATGCTGATCCTTCCGTTTCGCGTCTTCCGGGCCGCACCGCAAACGGCGCCTCCGCAAAGAACAGGGTGCTTCCTATTATAACAGAGTCCGACGGGATTCGTAAAGTGTAAAATGTACGGGCGAATTGTAAAAATTTACCATATCGCTGCCGACAGTTCGTCTTTGGCAATGGCCATCCTTGGGTCGTCGTCCGTAAGTGTCGCCCACAGTGACAGCGGATCGGGCAGGTTGTCTTTCACGACGACGAGAACGCGCCGCTGCAGGCGGCGCAAGCCCATTTTTGGCGGTCAAGCTCCAAAAACCAGGCAGATCCGCTTCGTTGTCGCTTAATCTTCAAAAGGAGCGTTCTCGTCCAAGGTGCACACGACTTGCATGACTCCGTCCACCGGACGGGAGATCGTTTTGATCCGTCGATCTCCCGTCTCATAATGGGTATATGCTTCTTCAACCTGCACGGGCTTACCCTCTACGATCTCAAAAATGCAATCGTAATAATCGACCGCAGAGGATCTTG
>JAITDM010000077.1 GCA_031282535.1 Oscillospiraceae bacterium | reverse complement strand
TTTTGCCCCTCCTTGCCGATCGCGAGCGAGAGCTGGTCGTCCGGGACGACCACGCGGCAGGATTTGCCGTCGTCCAGAATCTCGGCGTGGACCACGTCGGCCAGCGCCATGGAGGCGGTCACAAACTCGACCGGGTCGTCGCTGTACTTGATGATGTCGATCTTTTCCCCGCGCAGTTCCTCGACGATGCCGCCGACGCGCGCGCCGCGCGGGCCGATGCAGGCTCCGATGGGGTCGACGTTGGCGTCGTTCGAGCTGATGGCGATCTTTGTGCGGTGCCCCGCCTCGCGCGCGATGCTCCGGATCTCCACAACGCCGTCGTGGATCTCGGGGATTTCGAGCTCAAAGAGCCGCCGCACGAGGCCCGGGTGGGTGCGCGAGATCAGGATCAGCGGCCCGCGGGAGGACTTGCGGACTTCCACCACATAGACCTTCACCCGGTCGCCGATGCTCAGCGACTCCTCCCGCACCTGTTCGCCCGGCATCAGGATGGCCTCGGTCTTGTCGCCCTTGCTCCCGCCGATCTCCATCACGACGCCGCCGTTGCGGGTGTCGAACCGGCTGACCTGCGCGCTCAAAATCTCATGTTCCTTGGAGTTGAACTCCTGGTACACGAGTCCGTGTTCCGCCTCGCGAATGCCCTGGATGATGACCTGCTTCGCGGTCTGCGCCGCGATCCGGCCAAAATTCCGCGTCTCGACGGGAATCGGCACGATGTCGCCCACGTCGGAGGTGGGCGATATCTCCCGCGCCTGCTCCCGGGAGAGCTCCAGCGCCGGGTTGGTCACCTCCTCGACGACGGTTTTTTGCAGGTACATGCGCACCTCTTTGCGCGTGTCGTCGAGTTCCACCACGATGTTTTCGGAGATACCGGCGTTGTCGCGTTTGTAGGCGGTGACCAGGGCCTGGGAAATTTTCTCGTGCATGAAGGTGCGCGGGATCCCTTTTTCGCGCTCGATCTGCGCGATGGCGTCAAAAAACTCGGCGTTCATATGGCAGCAATCTCCCCCGTCTTAATTAAAGTGTCGTCTATTTCACAGGGCGTCGGTCCAATCGACGTGGAGGCGGACCAGGGCGACCTCTTTTTTATCGAAGACCAGCGCGCCGTCGTCCAGGACGACGGTCTGCCCGTCGTGGCCCGAGAGCGTGCCGACGAACTCGCGCGCGCCGTCGCGCGGGGCGTACAGGCGCACCGACACGGCGTGGCCGATGAACCGGGCAAAGTCGGAGTCGCGCCGCAAAGGCCGCTCCAGACCGGTG
This sequence comes from Oscillospiraceae bacterium, assembly GCA_031282535.1. GTDB lineage: Bacteria > Bacillota > Clostridia > Oscillospirales > UBA929 > JAIRTA01. The sequence continues at coordinate 3,132 of JAITDM010000077.1, read as the reverse complement.
GAGGAGACCTCCAGCGTATAGGCCCCCGGGATGGGGTCGGCCTCGTCGAGCAGGGGGTCCAGCGCCCGGCTGACCGCCTCGCAGTGCTGGGTGCTCACGCCGCCCTCGCGGTCGATGTACACCCTGAGCACGGCGCGCCCGCCCTCCCGGACAAATTCGACGTTCCAGAGCTCACACCCCGCCGCCGCCGCCACCGGCGCCGCCAGCGCCGTCACAATGCGTTCCACTTTGCTCATACCAAAAGACCGCCCCTAATCGTTAATCGCCCGTACGGCTGCCGGCTATAATTGGAAAAAATTAGTGTACTCCGGTATCCCAAGAAGAAAGAGTGGGGAATCCCCACTCTTAACAGACGGCTTACTATCCAACGAAATTTATTATACCACAATTTTTTATATTTGCAAGGGGTTCTTGTCATTTTCTTTTGGGAAGACCCCAAAAACCGGGAAAATTTTTCAGCCCTGCCAGCGCCTGGGCCCGGTGGGAAGGCTTGGGGAGAAAAGTTTTTTTGCGAAAAAGGAAAATTTTTCTTTTTGATGTAAATATTTCCCTTATATGTTACGATAATATGAATAAGAGGGCGATGAGAGGGCCGTGGTGTGCCTGCCCCGGTCGGTCGGTCGTTCGGCGGCACTGCGCTGCGGCGGGTGCGTTTTGTGACTTTTTTCATACCACATCTTGTAGGCAGATACTACATATTGTGGTAGTGGATCGGATATGCTCGTCTCCAAGGGGGTCGGCTGGGACATGGACCGCGGTGTGGTTCACATCCAGCCACCCCCTTGGCGTCTAAAAAGGTCTTTGTTGAAGAAGACCCCGGTTTGTTTCGATACTATAAGATAAGTACCACCAACGATTTTGAGATATGCGAGGGAGGTTTTCCGAGTGAGCGAGCAGATGGTCCAGACGCTGGCGGCGGAAGAAACGGAGGAGCAGGAGGCTCTGGAAGTGGGCGACCTGCCCTGGATCTTGTTCACGCTGGACGGCGTCGCGTATGGAATCAACAGCCAGAACGTACTTTCGATCGAGATTTTCGACCACGCCACGCCGATTGTGGGGGACCCGCCCTACATGCGGGGCGTGACGCGGTTTCGGGATGGGATGATCTCCCTCGCGGACCTGCGCGTCCTGTTCGGCCTGCCGGACCGCGCGGAGACAGGCACGTCGGAGGTCCGCGACATGGTGATCGTCGTCCAGTGGGAGGACCGCCGGATGGGTCTGGTGGTCGACGAGATTCTCTCGGTCGAATTCATCGGCTCGTTCGTAGAGAGCCACACCGGCGCGTCGCGGTCCCAATACGTGGACCAGATCGCCCGGCGGGAGAAGGAGAACACCACCGTGATGCTCCTCGACGAAACCCTTCTGGCAAACATATGACGGGCGCGTGTCAAGGGGAGGTATCACAAGGGGACGTATCAGGCGACACGCAATCTCTCTTATAAAAATGTGATATTTTTCTCAAAATCACTTGTAATTGTGTGATATATGTGCTATGATCACGTCACAGAAATGTGAGGTGATTTTTTTTGGAGCGGTTGATGTTGCCAAAGCTGCGTGCGTGGAAGGAGTCAAAACACCGCAAGCCGCTGAGTTTGAAGGGCATCCGCCAAGTGGGGAAGACATGGATTCTAAAGGAGTTTGGCCGGCGGCATTACGAAAACACGGCCTACTTCAACTTCGACGAAAACGAGGAATACAAACAGTTCTTTGAGACGACAAAGGACATAGACCGCATCACGCAAAATCTGATGATGGCGAGCGGCCAGGTCATCCGGCCGCACAGCACGTTGATTGTGTTTGACGAGATTCAGGAGTGCAACAAGGCGCTGAATACGCTGAAGTATTTCTGCGAGAATGCGCCGGCGTACCACGTGGCCTGCGCCGGTTCTCTGTTGGGGATCACCCTGTCAAAGCCGGCCTCTTTTCCGGTGGGCAAGGTGGATTTTATGGATGTCATGCCCATGACCTTTACAGAGTTTCTGATGGCAAACGGCGATGGGAATCTGGCCGATTGTTTGAACAGCGTGGACGACATCGGGCTTATTCCGGACGCCTTTTTCAATCCGCTCTGCGAAAAGCTGAAGATGTACTTTGTGACGGGCGGGATGCCAGAGGCGGTGCGCATGTGGACGGAGGACCGGGATGTGGGGCTTGTCCAGCGGGCGTTGTCCAATATCCTGAATGCCTACGAGCGGGATTTTTCCAAGCACGCCGAAAAGAAAGACGCGCCGCGTCTGTCGTTGATCTGGAAATCGATTCCTTCCCAGCTGGCGCGGGAGAACAAGAAGTTCCTTTACAAGGCTGTCAAGGAGGGGGCGCGGGCCAGGGAATACGAGGACGCGCTGCAGTGGCTGTGCGACAGTGCGCTCACGTACAAGATTTTTCGCAGCACCGCGCCCGGTCTTCCCATATCGTCATATGACGACCTGTCGGCGTTCAAGCTCTATCTGGCCGACGTGGGGCTGCTGCGCCGTCTCGCTTTGCTGGACCCGACGGCCTTTGGCGAGGGGAACCGGCTGTTCACCGAATTTAGGGGCGCGCTCAGCGAGAACTATATCTTACAGGCTCTCTCCGGGCAGAGCGAGGCCGCTTTGCGCTATTGGGCGACTGAGAACCCGCGCTATGAGGTGGACTTCATTCTCCAGCACGGCAACGAGGTCGTCCCTGTGGAGGTCAAATCCGAAGGCAATGTCCGCAGCGTAAGCCTGAGAAAATACAAAGAGAAATACGGCGCTAAAGTGAAGCTGCGGGTGCGGTTTTCCCTGCAGAACCTGACGCTCGACGACGACCTGCTTAACATCCCGCTGTTCCTCGCGGACCACGCCACCCGGCTGATCGATCTCGCGCCGGCACGGCTGTCGCAGCATTTTACAGCGTTTGGAACAGTATGATCATCCAAACGTAGGCTGCCGCAAGCGCTGCGATTCCCAGTGTTACGCCGATTTTCACCGGCAAGCGCGCGTAGTTGAACCCAATGTTACCGCCAAAGCGGTTCCCCACGAAACAGGCGGGGTCGTCGGGGTTGTGATAGAACAGGCCAAGGGCCCAGTATCTGTCGTCGTTCATGGCATTATGGCCCGCAATGTCGCCGTTTGCGGCGGCGGTGATTTCCGCCGCGTTCACTTTGAGCAG
>JAITDM010000072.1 GCA_031282535.1 Oscillospiraceae bacterium | reverse complement strand
GAGTCCCTGTCCGCCTCGGAAAAAACCGCGACCGAGATGATGCCGAGGTCACGGCAGGTGCGGATGACCCGCACCGCGATCTCCCCGCGGTTGGCAATGAGAATTCGTTTAAACATAGTCCCTACCCAATCGAAAATTTCAAGGTGCCGGAGGCCACCTTCTCCCCGTCCACCGAGGCCGTGGCCTTTCCGTACCCGATATTTTGAAACACGCGCTCAATCCGCACGTCGATCTCAAGGCAGTCTCCCGGGAAAACCTTCCGCCGAAAGCGCACCCCGTCGATCCCCGCAAAATAGGCGAGCTTGCCGGCGTAGCGCGGCAGCGACAGCATGGCCACACCGCCGGTCTGCGCCATCGATTCGACGATCAACACCCCGGGCAGCACCGGCTGCCCGGGGAAATGACCCCGAAAAAAGTCCTCCGCGCCGGTGAGCCGCCAACGGCCGACGGCCCGGACGCCGGGTTCGAGTTCATCGATCTCATCCAGCAGCAAAAACGGCGGCCGGTGCGGGATGATCTTTTGAATTTCCTCGCATCCCAGCATCCTCACACCCCCTCCATCTCAAACAGCGGCTGGCCAAACTCGACGAGACTGCCGTTTTGCGCCAGCACGCGCGCAATCACCCCGTCGCGCTCGGCCTCGATCTCGTTCATCATCTTCATGGCCTCGATGATACACAGCGTGTCCCCCTTGGACACCGCCTGCCCGACCGTGACAAAGGGCGGCGCGTCCGGCGCGGGCGCCGCGTAAAACGTCCCCACAATGGGGGCGCGGATCTCCGCCAGCTTCGACGCCGACGCGCCGGACGCCGCCTCCGGCGCCCGCGTCCTCACCGCCGGCGCGGGCTCGGGCGCGTTTGCCGGCGGCGCGCACACCGGCGGCGCCGCGGCGCCGCGTTCGATGCGCAGCTTCAGTCCGCTGCCCTCGTCCTCCACCAGCAGTACACCGACGTCGGTGCCCGCCAGCCGGGTCAATATGCCTTCCAACAAATCCAAAATCTCTCCCTGCGTCATACCCTATACTCCTTCCCGTCCGCCTTCCGTCCGTTCACGCCTCATACTTCCGGAAGAGCAGGGACGCGTTGTGCCCGCCAAAGCCAAACGAATTGCTGAGAGCCGCGTACACAGGCGCGCGGCGCGCCGTGTTCGGCACATAATCCAAGTCGCAGGCCGGGTCCCGTTCCTCGTAATGGATGGTGGGGGGCATCGCGTCCCCGTACACCGCCAGCACGGAGGCGGCCGCCTCGATGCCGCCGGCCGCGCCCAGCAGATGTCCCGTCATCGACTTCGTCGAACTCACGGCCACCTGCGCGGCGGCCTCGCCCAACGCCCGATGGAGGGCCACGGTCTCCACCGCGTCGTTGAGCTGCGTGCCGGTGCCGTGGGCGTTGATGTACGTGATCTCCCGCGGCGCCAGCCCCGCCTGGGCCATCGCCCGGGTCATCGCCCGCGCCGCGCCCGCGCCCTCCGGGTCCGGGCTCGTGATGTGGTAGGCGTCCGACGTCGCGCCGTACCCCGCCACTTCGCAGTAAATCCGCGCGCCGCGGGCGCGCGCTCTCTCCAGCGATTCGAGCATCAGTATGCCGGCGCCCTCGCCCATGATGAAGCCCGCGCGCCGCCTGTCAAACGGCAGCAGCCCCAGCGCCGGGTCGTCCGCGCTGGAGAGTGCGGTCATATTGGAAAATCCTGCCAATGACAGCGGCGTGATGGCGGCCTCCGCCCCACCGGCCAGGCAGGCGGTGAGCTCGCCCCGCTGGATCGCCAAAAAGGCCTCGCCCACGGCGTGGGCCCCGGACGCGCAGGCGCTCACCGGGCAGTAGGACGCCCCCTTGATGCCGAACGCCATCGAGACCGCGCCGGACGCCATGTTGGAGATCATCATCGGGATGAAGAAGGGCGACACCCGCCCGGGCCCCCGCTCCATCAACTTTTGATGCTCCGCCTCCAAGGTCAGGATGCCGCCGATGCCGCTGCCGATATAGGCGCCCACGGTGTCGGCGTCTCCGGTGAAATCCGCGGCGGCGTCCTCCACCGCCATGCGCGTGGCCGCCACGGCAAACTGGCAGTAACGGTCCATGCGGCGGGCCTCCCGCTTGTCCATGAAATCCTCGGCCCGAAAATCGTTCACTTCGCCGGCCAGCTTGGCCTTGTAACCGGCCGTGTCAAACCGGGTGATCGGCACAATGCCGCAGACGCCGGCCAGCAAGTTGTTCCAAAAGGCCTCGACGCCCAACCCCACCGGGCTCACCACACCGATGCCGGTGATCACCACACGGTCCATAGTCTCCCGCCTCCATATCGATATCGATATCGCGATCGATCCCGCGAAATATTGTCCCCCCGGGGCGCCGCGCGGGCGCTCAGAGCGCCAGGCCGCCGTCCACGCGGATCACCTGGCCCGTGATGTAGGCCGCGCCCTCGGACGCCAGAAAGGCCACCACGGCGGCCACCTCCTCGGGGCGTCCCATGCGGCCGGCCGACACGTGCGACAGCGCGGCCTCCCGCTGCTGACCGGTCAGTGCGTCCGTCATATCCGTCTCAATCAGCCCCGGCGCCACGGCGTTGACCGTGATGCCGCGGCTGCCCAGCTCTTTGGCCGCCGCTTTGGTCAGTCCGATGAGCCCCGCCTTGGCCGCGGCGTAGTTGGTCTGGCCCGCGTTGCCGGTCACACCGGCCACCGAGGCGATGTTGACGACCCGCCCGCGGCGCGCCCGGAACATGCGCGGCGTGACATGCCGCATCATTTGATACCCCGCGGTCAGGTTCGTCGCGATCACTTCGTCCCACTGCGCGTCCGTCATGCGCACCAGCAGGCCGTCCCGCGTGACGCCGGCGTTGTTCACCAGCACGTCGATCCGCCCGAAACGCGTCCACGTCTCCTCCGCCAGCTGCCGGCAGGCGGCCGGGTCGGCCAGGTCCCCCGTCCACACGGCGGCGGACACACCCTCGGCGCGGCACGCCTCCGCCACCGCCTCGGCGCGGTCCGTGTTCCCGCGGCAGCCGAGCATCAACGAAAACCCATCGGCGGCCAGCGCGCGCGCGATCGCCGCGCCGATCCCCCGGGACGCGCCGGTCACCAGCGCCACTCTCTCCCCTCTCTCAATCCCCAATTCTCAATTCTCCATTCTCAATTCTTCACGCGCGGCGGTCAGCCGCCGGGCGGCGTCGGCAAACATGGTCTCAATGATCTCCGCCGCCTTCGCGCGGGTCTTCACAAGCCCCGCGATCTGCCCCGCCATGAAGGACCCCTGCCGGGTGTCGCCCTCCTGCACGGCGCGGCGCAGGGATCCGGCGGCCGCCTTTTCGAGCTCCTCCAGCGTGGCGCCGCTCTTCTCCAGCTCGATGTAGTCCCGCGCCATCTGGTTCTTGAGCTGCCGGATGGGGTGCCCGGCGCCGTAGCGTCCGGTGACGATCGTGCTGGTGTCGTGCGCCTCCAAGATCATCTTCTTGTAGTTTTCATGGATCCGGCACTCGTCGGCCGGCAGAAAACAGGTGCCGCACTGCACGCCCTCCGCCCCCAGCAGAAAGGCGGCGGCCAGCGTGCGTCCGTCCGCGATGCCGCCGGCGGCGAGCACCGGAATCTCCACCGCGTCCGCCACCTGCGGCACCAGCGCCATCGTCGTGAGCTCCCCGATGTGCCCGCCGGACTCGCAGCCCTCCGCCACCACGGCGGCCGCGCCCAGTTTCTCCATGCGTTTGGCCAACGCCACGGAGGGGACGACCGGGACGACGGCGACGTCCGCCGCCCGCCAGGCGGCCATGAAACGCCCCGGACTGCCGGCGCCCGTCGTCACGACCGGCAGTTTCTCGTCGAGCACGAGCTGGGCCAGGTCGTCGGCAAATTCGCTCATCAACATGATGTTTATGCCGAACGGACGCTGTGTCAATTCTTTCGCGCGGCGGATCTCACGGCGGATGACGTCCGCCGGCGCCGCGCCGCCGGCGATGAGACCGAGCCCGCCCGCCTGCGACACGGCGGCGGCCAGCGTGGCCTCCGCCACCCAGGCCATACCGCCCTGGACGACGGGATATTTGAGCCCGAGCATCCGGGAAAATCGTGTGGAAATCATTTGTTTCATTCACCCCATTCAAAAAGAGCGGCGCCGTAGGTGAGCCCCGCGCCGAACCCCACCATCAGCAGCAGGTCGCCCGGTTCCAGACGTCCCGCCTGGTTCAGTTCGTCCAGCGCGATGGGGATGCAGGCGCTGGACATGTTGCCGTAGCGGTCGACCGTGACGACCACTTTTTCTTCCGGCAGCGCATACCGGCGCTGCACGGCCCTGATGATGCGAAGATTCGCCTGATGCGGGATGACGAATTTGCAGTCCGAGATCACATGCCCCGTGCTACCCAACAGCTTCTCGATGGCCTCCGGCATGACCCGCACGGCGAAGCGAAACACCTCATGTCCCTCCATTTTGAGCTGTCCGCCCGGCATGCAGTGCAGCGCGGCGCCGTCGTCGCCTCGGGCGGCCAGAAAGGACCCGAGCCAGCCGCCCCCCTCTTTTTCGTCCCCCCGCAGTACGGCGGCGCCCGCGCCGTCGCCAAACAGGATGCAGGTGGTGCGGTCTGTGTAATCCACCGTGGCGGTGAGCTTTTCGGACGCCACGACCAGCGCCGTCCGCGCGCCGCCGGTCAGGATGCGGCGGGCCGCCACATCGACCGCATAAATAAAACCGCTGCAAGCGGCGCTGACATCCATACAGAAAACATCCGGCAGATCCAGCCGGTTTTGCAGGTCGCAGGCCAGCGCGGGGTACATCCGGTCCGGTGTGACGGTCGACACCACCACCATATCGATGTCGGCGGGCGTACAGCCGGCATTTTCCATCGCGGCGCGCGCGGCTGCTTCCGCCATATCGACGTTTTTCATCGTCCTCGCGATGTGGCGGGTCCGGATGCCGGTGTGTCCGACGATCCATTCGTCCGAGGTGTCCACCATGCGGGCAAAGTCCGCGTTGGTCAGGACATCCGGCGGCAGGCATCGGCCCGTGCCGGCCACATATACTCTCAAATTGCCAAGCCCCCTCTTGCGTCAAAGATTTTTTATGATATACTTAAACGGGCTGATCACCAATCCGAGCCCAAAGGATAGCAGACCAATTATACTGGGAGAGAAGCACCGATGTCAACCTTTGCTTTTGTTTACCCCGGTCAGGGCGCCCAGCGGCCCGGGATGGGACGCGCGCTGTACGAGCAGTACGCCCCGGCGCGCGAAGCCTTCGCGCTGGCCGGCGACGTGCTGGAGATCGACGCCAAAACGCTGTGTTTTGAGACGGAGGAGGCCGTACTGGCCCGCACCGAACACGCCCAGGCGGCGCTGTTTGTCGTCAGCATGGCCGCGCACTGGGTGCTCATGTCCCTTGGCCTTGCGCCCGCCGCCGTCGCGGGCTTCTCCCTCGGGGAGTGCACGGCGCTGTGCGCGGCCGGGTTCCTCACGTGGGAGGACGGCCTGCGCCTGGTGCGCGCCCGCGCGCGGGCCATGCAGCGGGCCGCCGACGACCGGGGCGGCGCGATGACCGCCGTGCTCGGCCTCGCCTGGGACACGGTGGAGGCCATCTGCCGCGAGGCCGGCGGCGGGGCGCAGCCCGTCAACGACAACGCGCCCAGCCAGACGGTCATCGCCGGCACGCCGGACGCCGTCGCCGCCGCCGGACAGCGCTGCCGCGAGGCCGGCGCGATGAAGGTAATCCCGCTCGCGCTGCCGGCCGCCTTTCACACGCCGGACATGGCCCCGGCCGCCGAGAGGCTGCGCGCGGCCATGGCGGGTCTCACCGTCCACCCGCCGCGCCTGCCGCTGTACACCAACGTGACCGGGGACCGTCTGCCGGACGGCGCCGACCTGCCCGCCCACATGGCGCTGCAGATGTGCAGCCCCGTGCGCTGGCAGCGCTGCGTCCTCTCCATGGCGGCGGCGGGGGCCGACACCTTTGTCGAAGTGGGCGAGGGCCGGACGCTGCTCGGACTCATCAAACGCATCGACCGCACACGCCGTCTCCTGCCCGCCGCCACCCCGGCGGACATCGAGGCCCTGCGCGCCCTCGCGCCGGGCGGCGCGTGAGCGCGGTCCGGGGCCCCATTTTGACAAACGCAGAAGGAGGCGCGCCATGCAGAAGCTCACGATCAAGATGGAGGGGTATCTCGAAACCATCTACGCCCTGTGCGAGCAGAACGGACGCGCGCGCGTGACGGACATCGCCGCGAAGATGGATGTGACGAAGGCGACCGTGAACCGCGCCGTATCCGTGCTGCACGAGATGGGGCTGGTGGAGGGCGCCCGATACCGGGAGGTGCGCATCACCGAGGATGGCCAGCGGCTGGCCCGCTGGATCTGCAGCAAGCACGAGGCCATCGAGCTCTTTCTGATCCGCGTCCTGCACGTGGACCCCGCCGAGGCGGAAAAGGACGCCTGCGCCATCGAACACATCATGTCGGACGCCTCCCTCCTCGCCATCCGCCGCTATCTCCGCGAACACAGCATCAGCTGAGGGGCTGCACAGAAAACAGGACCTTTTGTCAGCTTGCAGTTGGCAAAGGGTCCTGTTTTTGTCCCGTTGGAAGGCCGCCGCCGCGCCCGCTACCGCACCGCTCGGTAGGTCCGATTGCGGTTCGCGCCCGACGCGGCCACCACACCCTCGGCCGCCAGCCCCGACAACACACGGCGCGCCGTCGACACGGAGCGGTTGAGTATCTTGGCCGCTTCGGCGGCGGTCACCTCGCCGTTTCCGCGCAGGTAAGCGATCAAGGCGCCGCGCGCATTTTTATCGCTCATTTTTGTTTTATCACTCATTTTATCGCTCACGTGATCGCTCATCTGCACGTGATCGCTCATTGTATCGCCCACGACGACGCCCCATACGCCGAGCGGCACAATTGTCTTAAATACGTCGCCCTCGATGAGTTCCGGCTCGCCGCCGGCGTAAATCTTTGTGTATTTATACAGATTTCTCACGCCTGAACCGAGCGCGTCGGCAAATCCAATGTTGACGAAGAAGTTGGCAAGCAGCGGATTTTTGGGCTGCGGCGTGAACGTGTCCGGGTCGAGCTTGCCGGGACGCCTCGGCATACACCAGTTTTCGGTGACGATACGGTCGCGTTCTATGATGACTTTTGCCGGAAACGCGCTCGTATACTCGCGGTGCACAAGTATATTGCTCACAAGCTCCCGTGCAATCTTGTCGCGTATACTGACAGACTGGTCTTCTTCTATGAAAAATTTGTCAAGCGTATGTCTTCCAACGAATCCCATAATATGGCTGTATGCGTCTATCAAGTTGCATGATACCCTCAGCCTGTCGTCATATCGGTCGACGTTTTCACGGCGCAAGAGACAGTCGGTGACATAGGTGGCCGACGTGCAGGACAAAATGATGTGTTCTTTGCCAAACAACAGGACAGCGGCGAGGTTATAGCCCGATTGCCCCGTCACCGTATCGGTGTCGTACAATCCCGCGCTTTGTATGATCTCCTCATCAGACATATCCCACCACGGATGATTGTCAAGGCGGCTCTTTGCGCGGCGGCGCACGAGCGGCATAAGCCGCTCAAACTCAAAATCGTCCGCTTTGAGATATGGGAACACTTTTGTCACCGTCGATATGCCCTTTTTACGCTCCGTCATCATCCCCAACATGGCAGGACTTCGCGTCACGTCAAAGTCGCCGTCCTCGGCGCGGTCGTAGATTTTGCCGCCAAACGTCACCAGTTGCGATATGAATGGAACATAGCACCACAACACGGTCTTGCCGTCTATGTCCGCCTCTTCAAGCGCGACAAACAGTGTCGGCGCGAATCTTTGCGGGTTGTTCAGCGAGTT
>JAITDM010000045.1 GCA_031282535.1 Oscillospiraceae bacterium | reverse complement strand
TTCTCCATTCTCCATTCTCAATTCTCCATTGCACTACAGGAGGCGCCCATGCTCAAAGCCGTACTCTTCGACCTCGACGGAACCCTCTGCGACACGCTGCCCCTGTGTATAGAGGCTTTCCGGCAATCCATCGCGCCGCTGGCCGGCCGGCCCATTTCGGACGCGGAGATCGTGGCCACCTTCGGCCCTTCGGAGGAGGGCACGATCCGCGCGCTGATCCCGGAGCACTACGACCGGGGCGTCCGCGACTACCTGGCCTGTTATGAGGCGCTGCACGCGCGCTACCCCGCCCCCTTCGACGGGATCCGGCCCCTGCTCGCCGACCTGAAACGCCGGGGACTCCTGCTCGCCCTGGTGACCGGCAAGGGCCGTCAGAGCTGCCGGATCTCTCTGCGTCGCCTGGGCCTCGAAAACGTTTTCGACATGGTGGAGACAGGCTCCCCCACCGGGGTACGGAAGACCGAGGGCATGTTGGCGGTCCTCGCGCGCTTCGCGCTGCGGCCCGACGAGGCGGTGTACGTGGGCGACACCGCCCACGACGTGCTCTCGGCGCGCCGGGCGGGCATCCCGGCCCTCTCCGCCCTGTGGAGCAGCCTGCTCCAAGAGGCGGACGTCCTCGCGGCCAAGCCGGACCGCGCGTTTTACTCCGTCGCCGCGTTGCGCGCATATCTTCTTTCCGCGCCGGCATCCGCCGCCGCGGGAAGAAGCGTCTGAGTGCTGAGTGAGGGGACGGCAGCCGCGCCAGCAGGTGCTGGCGCGGCCTGCTGCGTGGGGGGACGATCTCTGCGCCGGCGCTTTTTCGTTTGATTTGCATTTTTTCCCGTGCTGTGTTATACTGCATTCATGATGAATGCACGCAGCACTCAAAACTCAGTACTCGCCTATCGTCATATAGAAAGGATGAACACAGTATCACAACGTTTTCAGAACTGAATCTCTCGGAGGGGATCCTGCGCGCGTTGCAGCGGCAGCGGCTGTCCGCCATGACCACCGTGCAGGCCGAGGCCATCCCGGCGCTCCTCGACTGGAAGGACGTCATCGCCAAAGCCCCGACAGGCACCGGCAAGACCATCGCCTTCGCCATCCCCATCCTCGAACACATCGACCCGGACGACAAATGCATCCAGGCGCTGATCCTCTGTCCCACGCGGGAACTGACGCTGCAGATCTGCGACGAGATCCGCAAGCTCTCCCTGTACCTCCAGGGGATCCGCACCGTCGCCATCTACGGCGGGCAAAAGATCGACATCCAGATGAAGGCGCTGAAGCAGCACCCGCAGATCGTCGTGGCCACGCCCGGCCGGCTCAAAGACCACCTCGACCGGCACACCATCCGGCTGGACTGCGTGCACACGGTCGTGCTGGACGAGGCCGACCGGATGCTCGACATGGGCTTTGTCCGGGACGTCACCCGCATCCTGGACCGGACAGAAAACCGCCGCCACCTGGCGCTCATGTCGGCCACCATCTCCCGCGAGGTCATGGACATCGCCTGGGTCTACCAGAAGGAGGACGCGGTGGAGATCCGTGTGCAGGACGTCGAAGACGACAAACCGCCCATCGAGCAGTACAGCATCGAGGTGCGCGGCAACAAGACGGACGACATGCTCCGCGTGATCCGCACCAAGCACTACCACAAAGTCATCATCTTCTGCAACACCAAACATCTGGTGCACCGGCTGACCAAAAATCTGGTGGCGAAGGGCTGCCGGGCCGACTGCATCCACGGGGACATCCAGCAGAGTACGCGCGAACGCGTGATGGCCACCTTCCGCAAGGGCGGGATCGATTTGCTCGTGGCCACCGACGTGGCGGCGCGCGGGCTCGACATCAGCGGCGTCGACGCCGTGTTCAATTACGACATCCCCAACGAAAACGAATACTACCTGCACCGCATCGGCCGCACGGGCCGGGCCAAGCAGCAAGGGGTGTCCTACACCTTCTTCACGCCCTTTGACGCCCCCCGGCTGAAGGAGATCGCCAAATACACGAAGTCGCAGATGGTGCCCCTGTATTTCGACGCCAGCAACGCCCTCGTCCCCCGGCCGACCGCCGTATAATAGGCGCCGGTTTCTCCTTTGGGCGCTTTTGACAACCCCGCGCCCGACGCCGCCGCCGGCAGCCGCGATGAGAAATGCCCGTTTGCTCTTTCCCGTATGAGGTCGTAGACGCCTGAGGCGTCCACGGCCTTTTTGCTGTGCACCCGCCGGACGCGCGCGGCATAGCATAATAGCGGTAATGCCACATTCGGGCGCCCGCAGAGGCACCCAATCTGCGACATGGGAGGTAAGCGATATGGCCGATACATTTGTCCCCGAACCCATCACGGCGGCCGACAGCGTCGGGGAGGCCGTGTGCATCCACACGAGCAAGATCTACGACGCCTGCAACGACCAGGACTGTGTGGAAAACGTCCGGCTTCACACCACCGGCGAGGTACAGGAGATCATCGACCAGGCCGTCAACGTCAAATGCGGCCAGGCAAATCTGCTCTGGGTCTACGTCGACGTGGACCCCGTCCCGTTCAACAAGGGCTTTTACGCCGTGGACGTGAGATTCTTTTACCGCATTTCTGTGCATGTCTTCACCTGCATCGGAAAACCTGTCCTGGTGACGGGCCTCGGCACCTTTGACAAGCGCGTCATCCTGTTTGGCAGCGAGGGCAACTCGAAGATTTACAGCTCCAAAATGATGCTGTGCTGCGCGGACGAGGAGGCGGTCCGCTCGGCCAACATGCCGACCGCCGTCTGCGAGGTGGTGGACCCCATTCTACTCGACGCCAAGCTGGTGGATCCCAGCTGCCATCATCCCGTGCCCTGCCGCCACACACGGATATGCGACATCCCTCCGTTTATCTGCGGGTTCTTCGACGCCGAACTGCTGGAACATACCGGGCGGCCGTTCATCTGCGTCACCCTGGGTCAATTTTCCATTATTCGCCTGGAGCGGGACAGCCAGCTTATTGTCCCGTGTTACGACTTCTGCGTGCCGGAAAAAGAATCCATTTGTTCCCTTGACGACTCCCCCTGCGAGCTGTTTCAACGCATCCAATTTCCGGTAGATGAATTTTTCCCGCCGCACGGCAAAACCGTTTACAGACCGCAGGACACGCCAGAGCGCCCCTAGCAAAACTGTCATCCAATTTTTCACAGTCCGCGGGATACGCTTAGCCGCCCATGGGTCTGTCGCCGCGGCGCCGCCGGCGCGGATGATCGACATCACCGACCTGTATTTGGTAATGGCGTCTCGTCCGGTATATAGGACCGATGAGACGCCATTACCGCACATCTTCAGAAATAGAACCTCAGATTCTCAACAATTGACGATTTTGATAAAAATTCAGTCTGAAGTTTCTGGAAGCGTGTCAATTCACGTGACAAGTAGAAATTTTATGCATAAAAACTCATTTGACAAATCGGGCATTTCTTTCAAAAATATAAAAATATTCCCTCTCTTATGACAATTTTATCCTTCTTGAGGGGACTGCAAACGTATCTGAATTATGCAATTTGTACATTCTTGGAATATCGGCCGGACAAACATGGTTGCAATGTGAGGAACAAGCCGATATAATCTAAATATGTCTTATTTGTCCGCGGCCGCTTCGAAGGGGATTTCGGTGGACTTTGAGAACCCTTTTCCCCTGTCCATGTACTGGAGGACTGGTACATTGAAGACAATATGCAGCTTGTCAACGCGCTTTGCCGGTCAGGATTTTGAGCTCGTCAAATGGCGCTTGATTTCCGAGGCTGTTTCTGCCTGTCATTTTACGCTCGACTATGAGACGGACACGCTGACCTTTTCGCAGGAGTGTCTGGAAGTGGTCACGCTCCCTTCGGCTGAATGGACGCCCGTCTCAAGTTTTTCCAGGGTAATCTTTCCAGACGATCTCGACGTCTGGCTGGGTGCTTTGCGCCGGTTCGAATCCGGGCAGACGACGCGCATCTCCTGCGACTTCCGCCTCCCGGCGCACGAGGGCGGCTACCTGTGGGTGCGCTGCACCGGCGAGGGTTTGCACCTGCAAAACGGCAAACCCCTGCTTTTGTGCGGCTCGATGTGCAACATCACCGAGGTGCTCACGGCCGCCTCGCAGGGCGAGATTGACAGCTATACGCAGTCGTTCCGGCAGCAGTCCCTCATCGACCCGCTGACGGGCATGCCGAACCGCCTCTCCTTTTACAGCGACATGAAAGAACTGATGAGCCAGAGCATTCAGAGCACCATCATCATCATCGACATCAAAAATTTCAAAAACATCAACGACATGTACGGCCACTCGCTGGGCGACATGATCCTGACCGAGCTGGCCGCGCTGATGCGGGACAAGCTGCCGCAGCTCGCGCGGCTCTACCGCTTCGGCGGCGACGAATTCGCGGCGGTGTGGCCCTGGTCGCGCCGCACCGCGGTGGACAAATTCGTCGAGGAGTTTCTGCGGCTCTCCGAACAGCCGATCCATGTCTGCGGTCAGCGCGTGCGCTACTTTCTCTCCATCGGCGCCGCCTGCTTCCCAGACGACGGACGCAATGTGGACGAGCTTCTCAAATGCGCCGACGTCGCCCTCAGCAAGGCCAAGGCCAAGCTGTGGGACGGCTACTCCTATTTCACCATCGAGGACCGCAACACCTACATGCAGCAGCTGGAGCTGGACGTA
>JAITDM010000251.1 GCA_031282535.1 Oscillospiraceae bacterium | reverse complement strand
CACGGCCACGGCCGCCGCCGCGCCGCCGGGCGAACCGATCACCGTCACCAAGTCTCCGACGCGCGAGCGCGTGGAGGAGTTCATAGACAAAAATCCGGACGCCGTGGCCAATTTGCTGCGCAACTGGATCAATGAGGAACCGAAGGGGCGCAAACGATGAGAGAGAATTTGGGGCCAAGACGCCCGCGGGGAGGGAAGATGTAGTATGGTGGCAGTGGAACTCTCCGGAAAAGAAAAGGCCGCCCTTTTGCTGATCGCCCTCGGGAAGGAGCACTCCGCCAAGATCTTCAAACACCTGCGCGACGACGAGATCGAACAGCTGACGCTGGACATCACCAATGTGCGCCGCGTGGATTCGGAGACCAAGGAGTTGATCATCAGCGAGTTCTACGAGCAGTGTCTCGCGCAAAACTACATCTCGGAAGGCGGCATCGACTACGCCCGCGAGGTGCTGGAGAGGGCCATCGGGCCGGACAAGGCCCTGGCGATCATCAACCGGCTCACCTCGTCGCTGCAGGTGCGGCCGTTCGACTTCGTCCGCCGGGCCGACCCGAACCAACTGCTGAACTTTGTGCAAAACGAGCACCCCCAGACGATCGCGCTGATTTTGTCCTATCTCGAGCCCGCGATGTCGGCCAACGTGCTCGCGAAGCTGCCCATCGAGAAGCAGACCGAGGTGGTCGCGCGCATCGCCACGATGGACAGAACCTCGCCCGAATACGTGCATGAGATCGAGCGCGTGCTGGACAAAAAGCTCTCCTCGATGGGCATAGAGGACTTCACGGTGGTGGGGGGCATTCAGTCCATCGTCGACATCTTAAACGCCGCCGACCGCGGCACCGAGCGCCACGTGCTGGAGGCGCTGGAGGTCAAGGACAGCGAGCTTGTCGACGAGATCCGCCGCAAGATGTTTGTGTTTGAGGACATCGCGAAACTCGACAGGCGGGCGGTGCAGCGGGTGCTCAAGGAAGTGGAGAACGCCGACCTCACCGTGGCCCTCAAAAACGCCACGCCCGAGGTCAGCCGCATGATCTTCGAAAACATGTCCAAACGCCTGCAGGACATGATCCGCGAGGACATGGAGTACATGGGCCCGGTGCGCGTGCGCGACGTGGAGGAGGCCCAGCAGAAGATCGTCAATATCATCCGCAGGCTGCAGGACGCCGGCGAGATCATCGTGTCCCGCGGATCGGAGGACGATGTCATTGTATAGGGTCATCAAAGCCGCGCAGGTATCTCTAGCGCCGCTGGCGCCCTTCTTTGGCGAGACCGCCGACGCGCCGCCGGAGAGCGACGCCCCGGAGGTGGACATACAGGCGGCTTACGACGAGCTGATCGCCGCCGCGCAGGAGGAGGTGACGCTGCTTTTGCAGGACGCCCGCCGGGAGGCCTCCGCGCTCGTGGCCGAGGCGGAGCGCGCCGCCGCGGCGCTGCACGCCTCCGCCCAAGAGGACGGGTTTCAAAAAGGGCTGGAGGCCGCGCGGGACGAGGTATCCGGCCTGCTCGCCCGCGCGCAGGCCGACGCCGACGACCTCCTGAAACAGGCCGAGGCGGAGCGCGCGCGCGCGCTGGAGCGCATGGAGCCGCGCCTCCTCGCGCTGTCGCTGGATGTCGCGAAGAAGATTTTGGGCTACGAACTGGACCACAACGAGAGCGCGTTTTTGTCGATGCTGCGCACCGCGTTGGCCGGCGTCAAGGCGGAGACCCATGTGACGCTGCGGGTCAATCCGAGCGAATACGTGCGCTTCTTCAAAGCCCGGGAGGTGACGATGCACACGCCGACCGGAAGCCTCACGGCCAGCGTGGTGAACGACCCCACCGTGGGCTACGGAGGCTGCCTGATCGAGACCGAGAGCGGCGCGATCGACGCCGGTGCCGCCGCCCAAGTCGAGCAGATCGGCCGGAACTTCGGCCTCGAATAAAGGAACTGTTCAACCATCCCTTGCGAATGCTTGCTTGTCTTTTTGGCGCAATACTTTGTCGTCCTCCCTTGCAAGGCACCAAGCCTTGCGGCGGTCGTCCTCCGCGTCTTGCCCCAAAAATCCGGCGCAATCACCTCGCAAGAGATGATTGAACAGTTCCTAAACATGAACAGTTCCTAAGTGTCCGTATCGGCTGTTATCTGTCTATACGATCAGAATGTCCTTCTCACCCCCCGTGAGGCAGCGCCCCCCGGCGGGTGTGACGAGGTAGGTGTCCTCGCCGCCCAGCAGACCGACGCCCGGCACGCTCTTCTTCGGCTCGACGGCGAAGGTCATGTTTTCCGCCAGCGGTTCGCGAAAGCCCGGCGCCAGCGCCGGGGTCTCGTCCACATAGAGGCCGACGCCGTGCCCCAAGAACTTGAGGCAGTCGCCGCCCACGCCCATGAAGTTCTCCCGAAAGTCCGCGCCGAGGTCCGCGGTCACGGAGACGTAGATT
Organism: Oscillospiraceae bacterium; assembly: GCA_031282535.1. Classification (GTDB taxonomy): domain Bacteria; phylum Bacillota; class Clostridia; order Oscillospirales; family UBA929; genus JAIRTA01. Next base: position 1,799 of record JAITDM010000251.1, on the reverse strand, counting down.
TCGTGCGGAACGGCCCCCGGCTTGAGGCGCGAGGCGATCTGTTTTTGGAGCGTCAGGCAGGCGCGGTGCAGGCGCAGCGTCTCGTCCGAAGGCGCCGCCCCGAAAGAATAGGCCTGCGACCGGTCCGTGTGATAGCCCTGCACGCCGAAGCCGACGTCCAGGTAGACGATGTCGCCCTTTTGGAGGCGCCGGCCGCGGTCCCCCAACAGGGGCGCGGCGGGGCAGAGCCCCTTCATCCCCCCGGGGCCGTAAAAGTTGGAGGGGCAGATCGTGTTCTCGCCGAAGGCCACCTGGCCGAGGGCCACGTCGGTCTGGAACCGCGCGAAGCGCGTCACGCCGTGGTGGCCGAGCGCGACCATGGCCTCGTACAGCCGCACGGCCAGGTCCGCCTCGCTCATGCCCTCGCGCATGAGGCCCGGCGCCACGGCTTCCAGCAGGTACGCGTGCGCCCGCCCGGAGGCCTCCATACAGGCGAGCTCGTAGGGGCTCTTCACAGCCCTGACCGCGCCGATCACCCCGTCCAGGGCGGCGGTTTCGCGCAGGGGGAGGTGCTTTTGCAGCCGCTCGAGCATCGCGCAGGTGACGACCTCCTTTTCGAGATAGGCCTTCACCGGCGACGAACCCAGGTGCTGCGCCACCTCGCGGTAGCTCGTCATCGGGTATATAGCGGACAGCGGCGATTCCTGCCGTGCGCGCTGAAAGCTTTTGCGCGCGAAATAGGCGTAGGCGCCGTCCCGTTTCAGCAGAAACAACCCGTCCTGCATCGTGCCCGTCAGATAGTATTGGTTGACCTTGTCGACGACCAGGGCGGCGTCCCACGCGTCGTCCCGCGCGTCGAGGGCCGTGCGCAGTCTGTCGATCCTGCTCTCCAGTTCCTGTTTCGTCGGCAGTGCCGCGAATGCCGGTTTCACTGTGTGCCACTTCCTTTTCGTACGGATTTTTCGGGGGCCAATGCCACTGTATTACAGGGACGGGCCTCCCGTCAAGGTCCGGTGCGTGCAAATTCTCTTTTTGCCCCGGCCGTGCGGAAAGAATCCTTGCAATTTCCGCAAAATACTGGTACACTGCAAAAAGAGGAAGAGCCGGACGGCTCGGACGAAAAGGGAGTCACATAACAGGAAAGGAGCTTCAGACATGCCACTTGTCACATCGACGGAAATGTTCAAAAAAGCCTACGAGGGCGGGTATGCCATCGGCGCGTTCAATGTGAACAACATGGAGATCATCCAGGGCATCACCGAGGCCGCCAAGGAGGAGCAGGCGCCGCTGATCCTGCAGGTGTCGGCCGGCGCGCGCAAATACGCCAAACACGTCTATCTCATGAAGCTGATCGAGGCCGCTTTGGACGACACCGGCCTGCCCATCTGCGTCCATCTGGACCACGGCGACACCTTTGAGATCTGCAAGAGCTGCATCGACGGCGGCTTCACCTCCGTCATGATCGACGGTTCCCACCACTCGTTTGCGGACAACGTCGCCCTGACGCGCCAGGTGGTGGAATATGCGCACGCGCGCGGCGTGGTCGTCGAAGGCGAGCTCGGCCGTTTGGCCGGCATCGAGGACGCCGTCAACGTCTCGGCGGAGGACGCCTCCTACACAAACCCCGCCGAGGTGGAGGAATTTGTCCAGAAGACGGGCGTCGACAGCCTGGCCATCGCCATCGGCACGAGCCACGGCGCGTACAAGTTCAAACCCGGCCAGAAGCCGCAGCTCCGCTTTGACATTCTGGAGGAGGTCCAGCGCCGCCTGCCCGGCTTCCCCATCGTGCTGCACGGGGCGTCCTCGGTCATCCCCGAGTT
>JAITDM010000113.1 GCA_031282535.1 Oscillospiraceae bacterium | reverse complement strand
ACGCCGGCCGCGACAAGCAGGTAGGTCAGCGTGTCCCCGGCGAGTGCGAAGTAACTCACAACATCACCTCCGCCGCCCCGGCGTCCCGCCGGGGCTGTCCGGTGCCGATGAGCCGCATGTCCGCCGCGATGCGCACGGCGTCCGCCCGATTGACGGCGCCGAGTTTGTTGTATATACTTTTGATGATGCCCTTCACCGTGTTGTCCGAGAGGTAGAGGGCGGCGGCGATCTCCGCCCGCGTGAGACCCTGCGCCAGACTGCTCAGCACCTCCCGCTCGCGGGGGGAGAGCCGGACGGCCGAGAGTTCCTCCCTGTCCGGCGCGCGGTAATCCTTGACAAAGAGCGTCAGTTTTTTGGCGTAGGCGGAGGATTTGCGGTGTATGTTCTCCAGCCAGGTTTTCGAAAGGGCGCAGGACGCGTCCGCCGGCGCGGCGCGGGCCCCCCCTGTAGGGGACGCCGCCCCCGGCGTACCGTCGTCGGCGCAGGACGCGTCCGTCGGCGCGGCGCCGGCCCCTGTGGGGGGCGCCGCCCCCGGCGTCCCGTCGTCGGCGCAGGACATGTCCGCCAGCGCGGCGGCGGCCAGGGTCCGCATGTCCCGCCCCATTTCGACAAACGGCATGTCGAGGTCCTCGCACCGGGCAATCGTGCGGGCCTCCGCGAGCGCGCGCAGCGCGCCCGGCCTGTCCCCGGTGTGGTAGAGGCAGACGGCCCGCAGCACGGTGAGCTCCAGCTTCCCGATCAAAAAGTCCTCCACCCCCCGCAAAGCCTCCCGGTTTTCGAGGAAGGTGAGAACCAGATGATAGCGCTTTTCCGCCATGTGGTACTTGGCCCGCACAATTTTTTCAAGCCCGTAGTGCAGCGAGTTTAAATCGGGCTTCGCAAAGTCGTTTTTCAGCCAGGCGGCGATCTCGTCGAGACGTCCGATCTGCGCGAAGAACCAGCCCGTCGCGATGTCGTACCGCATGTCGCCGTGCAAAAATTCCGGGTGGTCGCGCAGGGCTTCGAGCCGGGCCAGCAGGCGGCGGGCCTTCTGTGCGTCGCCCGCGTGGAGGGCGATCCGGAGCAAAAAGAACAACCCCCGGGTCTCCACCTGAAACTGCTCCCGCTCCCGCGCCTGGTTGGCGGCCCGGAGAGAGAGGCTCTCGGCGTTTTTCAGGTCGTTTTTGAAGAAGGCGATCTCGGCGGCGGTGAGCGCCTCCGTCCCGTACAGCATGCCGTTTTTCGCCTTTGTCACATAGTGCGCGTACCGGGCGTAGATCTGCTGCGCGCGCGTCAGGCAGCCCCGCTCGGCCGGGTAGGCCACCCGGTTCACATAGGAGCTGATGAGCGTCCGCTCGGTGGGCCCCCGGGTCATGCCGCCGCTGAGCTGAAAGTACCGGTAGCCCATCTCGCAGTGGTAGGAGTGGTCCAGGATGTTTGTATACAGGGCCGTGAACAGCCCGATGTAGCCGAGCTGCAGGTGGCACTCCGAGAGCAGCCAGCAGTGCGTCTGCGTGGGCGGCAGCGGCTCGTAGCGCCGGATGATCTCACGCGCCTCCGCGGCCGCCTCCTCGAAGCGCGAGAGGCTTTGGAGCGTCTTGTTTTTGATGATGTACAGCTCCACATGGTCGCGGTAGGCGTGCTCCGGGAGTTTCTCCAGCAGCGCGAGCAGGTACTCGGCGTCGCGTCTCGGCGTCATCCGGGTCATCGGGTAGGCGGTCTCGGCCAGGCCCCGGTAGTCGCCCGCCTTCTCGTAGTAGGTGACGGCGTCGATGGCGTAGTCGTTGGCGGCGCACCAGCGCGCGGCCTTGGCGTAGACGCTCCGCCGCTCCTCCGGCGTGAGCAGGCTCTGCTTTTGGTGCAGGAACGTGAGAAAGAGATGGTGGATCCGGTAGGCGTCCGTGTGGCTGTCGTACCGGATGAGGAAGCTCATCCGCCCGATCTGCGCCGGCAGCGATTCCTCCGGCGCCAGCGCCCGCAGCAGTTCCATCGGCAGGCGGTCGAGCAGGGAGAGCCCGATGAGAAAGTGCTGCAGCGGCGCCGGCGCCACCGAGAAAATCTCCGCCTCGATCAGTTTGAAGAGATTCAGCCGCATCGCGGACAGCGCGTACGCCTCCCCCGCCGGGTCGTTTTTGAGCGCGAGCGCGAGCAGGCTGACGGCAAAGGCCCACCCCTCGGTGGCCGCGTAGGCGCCGGCGGCGGCCTGCGGAGAGAGCGTGATCCCCAGCATCCAAAAGTACCGCAGCATCTCATCCTCCCGAAAGCGCAGGTCCTCCTCGCCGATCTGAAACAGCTGGCCCCGGGCCATCGGACTGATCAGGTTGACGGCCGGTTCGCTGCGCGAGATCAAGATGACGGAGACGTTCTGAAACGGCGCGGCGGCGACCTCCACAAACCGCAGAATCGCCGGCTCCCGGATCAGATGGAAGTCGTCGAAGACGATGACGTGCCGCGCCTCCGACTGCGCCCCGGACAGGGCCCGGTACTGCGCCAGCTGCGTCTCCGTCTCGGGGAACCCAAGCGCCTTCATCCGGGCCGCAAACGCCCGATCGTACGCCGCAAACGCCCGGGTGAAGGTGTCCCAAAACCGACCGGTTAGGTTGTCCGCCGCGGCAAGCGGCAGCCAGAATGTCACCGCCCCGCTGGTCCGCAGAAACGAATCCACCGCCTGCGTCTTGCCAAACCCCGGACCGGCCACCACCGTGACCAGCGCGCTCTGTATGGCCCGGCGCATCAGGTTGTGGATATGCGGCCGCTCCAGGTACGCCTGGCGGCCGGACATGATGGCGGTATTGCGGGTAAAAAACGACCCCGGCATGGCGCACCTCCTTGCTCTCCCCTGCACTTTGTCCGCGCTGTTATCATACCGGGAACACCGCGGTCATTGCAAGCCACAGAAGTGGAAGACTGTCAGATAACGTACGGTGGGTGTCAAAATGTCAGATAACTTCAGATCCGGTAATTCTGGGAATTTTAGAAAAGAGGACCTGCGTATTGTCAAGACGAATAAGACGCTGGTCCTGGCGATGCTGTCCCTGTTGCGGCGGCGGAATTTCAACAAGATCACGGTGTACGACCTGTGCGGCGAGGCCCTCGTGAGCCGGACGACGTTTTACACGCATTTCAACGACAAATACAGCCTGTTACAGCATTATCTGGAGGACCTTGAGGCGGCCCTGATGCAGGTGCCGCCCGAGGCCCGGGCGGTGGCCATCACGCGGTACATACAGACGCAGCGCAGCGTGGTGTCCAACCTGCTGAGCGACGCGAACACCGAACTGCGCGCCATTTTGACGGATTTTTTGTCGAAGCTCGCGGCGGCGGCCTTTCCGGCGGTGCCCGGCAAAGCGCCCTCGAGCCACCGCGACAATCTGTCCCTGTTCTGCGGCGGAGGACTGCTGAATTTGCTGCTGTGGCTGGTGGATAAGAATTTCCCCATGGGCAGCGAGACGCTGGCGTCGTACCTCTGCGAGATGCTGCAGGCACTGTACCGGTGGGACGACGAGCGGCCAGGCCCGGCCGCCGCGCCAACCCCGCCGGAGCGGCCCCACCCGTCTTCCGACGCGTGAACCAGAGACTGCCAAATATTGGAGGTATTGGCATGCATCAAACCGAAATGTCCGCGTCTGAAAAGAAAGACGCGCTGAACGCGCTGCTGCGGACGGCCTGTGCGGATCTCGGCAACCCGGCCGTCCTGATCGACACGAGCTACAACCTGCTCGCCAGCACGGAGAACACCGTCCGCGACGACCCGGTGTGGAACGAACTCATGACGCTGGGGCGCTTCTCCCACGAGATGGTGGATTTCTTCTCCCGGGAGAACTTCATTCGGGCGTTCGCGGAAAACCCCGTGGTGGTGCCCATGATCAGCAGCGCGCTGCCCTACGACCGGGCGACCGGCAAGATCTTCGACGAAAACGGGATCCAATTGGGCTGCATCGTCGTGGTCGCCTGTTACCGCCCCTTCGAGGAGGGGGAATGGGCGCGCTTCGAGGCGGTCTGCGAGCGCTTCTCGGAATCGCTCCGGAGCCACCCGGGCCTGCTCACCGAGCAGGTGTTCGGCGTGGGGCCGCTCGGCGCGCTGATCGAGGAGAACGCGGAAGGCGCGGCGGGGGACGCCGGCGCGGCGGACGCGCCGGACGGCGACCCGGACAGCCTGCGGGACATCTACGAGGGGCTCAAGCCGTATCTGTTTCTCCTCATCGTGGACGTCTCCCGCTACGAGCCCACGCTCTCCCACCTCGCGTACTTCAGGGATCTCTTCGCGCGCCTCCAGGGCGTGTGCCGGTGCGACATCTACGTAAATCACATTGTGATTTTGATCGGGGCGGACCGGCCGCTGTTCAGCGTCCGGCGCGACATACCGGCCCTCGGGGCGTTTTTCGAGCGCTACGACATCTATGCGGGCGTGAGCGAGGGGTTTCAGAATCTTCTGGAGCTGCGCGACCGCTACCGGCAGGCGCTCGCCGCCCTGAACCACGGGATGGTCGAGAGCGGCGACGGGCATGTCTTCTGTTACGACGACTTTCGGATCGACCACTTTCTGGACGTCTACAAAGACGTCGTCGACATCGGGCGCCTGATCCACCCGCTCGTCCCCCTGCTGCGGGAGTACGACGCCGAACACGGCACCCAGTTTTTCGAGACGCTCCGCTGTCACACGTTCAGCGGATTTGACGTGGAGGAGGCGGCCCTTTTGGCCGGCACCGACCCCGACACGCTGCGCAGCCGGCTGCAGGCGCTGGAGGAGAATTTTGAGGAGGTCGACTGGCGGAGCGGCCACACGCTGTTTTCGCTGACACTGTCCTACAAGATCCTGGAATCCCTCTGACCGGCGGGGCGGTCCCACCGGATAATTGGAAATATTTTCAAGCTCTCGGTATTTGATAAAGGCGGTGTATTGAGTGAAGCAAATTCTTTCTCTTGTGGTGGCGCTGACGTTGTGTGCGGCGCTGTGTCTGCCGGCCGGCGCCGCGTTCCCCGACGTGCCGGACCCGGACGAACACGCCGCGGCCGTGCTGCTGCAGAACCTGGGCATCGTGGACGGCTACAACGACGGCGGCTTCCATCCAAACGACAAACTGACCCGGGCGCAGTTCTGCAAGGTGGCGATGCTGCTGTCCGGCGTGGGCGACGTCGCCTCCCACGCGGGGTACACGATCTTTCCCGACGTGAAGGCGGCGCACTGGGCGCGCGGCTATGTGAACGCCGCGGTGCGCGCGCGGAAGATCATCGCGGGGTTCCCGGACGGCACGTTCCGGCCCGACGTGCCCATCAGCTTCCCGCAGGCCGTCACGATCCTCGTGCGCCTGCTCGGGTACGGGGATGAGGACGTGGGCCTCGACTGGCCGCGCGACTACCTGGACAAGGCGGCCCTGCTGGGGCTGACGAAGGATCTGCCCGCCGGGCGCGAGGAGATCGACCGCGGCCTCGGCGCGCGGCTCTTCTGCAACGTCCTCTTCGCGCAGGACAAAGAGGGCCACCCCTTCGGCGAGCGGCTCGGCCTCTCGGAGCGCAAGGACGCCGTCGTGCTGAAGGCCGACGTGCCGGCGCCCGACGGGTCCGCGGCTTTGGGGCTGCTCCTGCTGGGGGCGGACCTCGACACGTCGGTGTTTGTGCCCGCCCGCGCCGCGACCGGCCTCGCCGCCGGCGCGAAGGGCACGCTCCTGACGGACGGGGACGGGCATTTTCTCCGCTTCACGCCGGCGGAACAGCGCGTCACGGCGCTGACGGCGCAGCGGATCACGGCGCTCGCCGTGACGGGGGAAGACGGCGTGACGGTGAGCGGCATCGGCTCCGGCGCCCTCGTCTACGACGGCGAGACGCTCACGACCTGGGGCGAGACCTGGGTCGATCTCCCCGTCGGGGCGCGGCTGCGGTTTTTCTTCACGGCCGGGGGCGCGGTGGAGTACATCTTCTGGGACGGCGCGTCGTCCCAGACCGAGGCCCGGGTGCTGACGTTTGAGCCGCCGGACGGGCAGAACCCGCTGCCCGCGCTGGGTCTGCCGGCCGACGCCGCGGTGTACAAAAACGGCGTCGCGGCCTCCTGGGCCGACCTGCGCCGCTGGGACGTGCTGACCTACGGCACGGGCGCCGCGGTGACGGCCTCCAGCTTTCGGATCACCGCCCTGTACGAGGGCGGTGCGCCGAACCTGGAATCCCCCGAGACGGTGACGACGCTGGGCGGGCAGACGTTTCCGGTGCTGCCGGAGGCGTCTGTCAAGCTGGGGACATACGCGTTGAACGCGCCCGTCACCTTTCTCTTCACGCAGGACCGCCGCGTGGCCGACGTGCAGCCGGTCTCGGCGCTGAACGCCCGGCAGCCGGGGGTCGTGACCGACGAGGGCGTCGTGACGCTCTGGAACGGCGTCGCGGTCAAGGGGCGCGACACCAACGAGGCCGTCGGGCCGGGGGAGATTGTGGAGCTCAACATGACGATCCCGGGGACGCTCTCGATGGCGCCCCTCCCGCAAACCGGCGGGGCCGTGCCGAGCCAGCGGACGGCGGGCACGGCGGGGACGGCGCCGCTCGCGGCTCACGTCCTTTTTTTTGACCGCTGCGCCCCGCGTGGGATCGCGGCCGCGGTGCCGGCCGGCCGGCTGCCCGGGAGCATCCCCGCGTCGAAGGTGCTGTACGTCCGGCGCGACGCGGCCGGCCGGGCCGACCTCGTTGTGCTGGACGACGTCACGGGGGACGGTTTCGCGTACGGCTTCCTCGCCTACACGGAGGGGCACAACGCGTCGGGGCTGGACGACGCCTATGTCCCCTCGGTGGTCGAAGTGAGCGGGCCGGGCGGGACGCGCCGCTTCACGGCGCCCGTCGGCTTCCCCCATCCCTCCGACGGGACTCCGGTGGGCGTGGCGGCCCGGGCGGGCGGCGACGCGACGGAGATCCGGCCGCTGACGCGGGTCACGGGGGTCCGCCGGGCCGACTTCTCCGGCGGCCGCCTCCTTGTCTCGGGCGTCTCCCTGCCGCTGCCGGACGACATGAAGGTCTACGTCCAGAGCACAAAGGCCTACGTGACCGTCCAGGAGGCGCGGGTGCTGTCGAACGACTTCGAGGCCTATCTGGACGCCCCGGCCGCCGCGGGCGGACAGGTGCGCCTGCTCACGGCGCGCGCCTGAGGAACGACTGCATAACAACAGCCCCTGCCAATCGGCAGGGGCTGTTTCATATCTCTCAATACAGGCGGCTCAGGACTTTGGCGGCTTCGGCGCGGGTGATGTCGCCCGTCGGGCGCATCGTGTTGTCGGGGTAGCCGGCGATGACGCCCAGGGAGAGCAGGGTGTCGATGTGCTCCTTGGCGTAGGCGGGGATCTGATCCCGGTCGCCGAAGACCGACGGCATCTTCACATACCCGCGCGCAAGCGTCCGGCCGATGATCGTGCAGAACTCGGCGCGCGAGATGGAGGCCGCCGGGTCGTAGAACAGCCGGCCGTCCTGCGTCTTGCCGCGGACGACGCCGAGGGCGTACAGCGCGCGCACCTCGCGCAGCGCCGCCGCCGGGATCTCGTCCGTGTCGGTGAACGGCAGCGTCACGCTGTCGTACCGGCCGAGGTCGACGCCCAGCATCCGGGCGATGTAGACGGCCATGTCGGCGCGCGTCAGCGCCAGGCCCGGCGCGTAGTAGAACCGGCCGTCCCGCTCCTCGGCCGTGAGGACGCCCCGGTTGTCCAAAAAGGCGATGTCGCGGCGCGCCCAGTGCGTGAGCTCCACGTCCGCAAACCGCAGGTCCGGAGGCAGCCCCTCCGGCAGGGTCGACAGGTCGAAGCTGCGGCGGTCCCGGTTGCCCGCCGGGTCCACCGCCTCCAGCGTCAGCCGGTGCGGGTGGATGTCGTCCAGCGGCAGATACGCCGTCACGCGGCCCGTGAGCTCGTCGTGGGTGAAACTCACGAGCACGCCGTCCAGCCGCAGCGTGATGTCCTCCCGCCGCAGGATGGCGCCGGTGTCGTCCGTGACGACGGCCTCAAAGACGATCCGGCCGGGCTGGCTGGTGGCGTCGGCCTTCTCCACGGTCATCTTGGGCGGCAGGTTGTCCTCATACCGGTGGTGGGACGCCACCCACTGGTCCGTCAAAATGGTCCCCGAGAGCGCGCCGGACCCCGCGCGCAGAATGCTCACGCCCGTCACCCGCGCCGCGCCGTCCGGAAGCAGCACCTGCGTGTACCGGTAACCCGTGAAATCCAGCGTCTGCACCGTGAGGTCGGTCACGCCGCCCGAGGCGCCCTCCACCTTGACGCTCAGGATGTTCCCGGATTCGTCGCCGGAGATCCACAGGTTGAGGTGGGCGGGCGAACCGGACAGCGGCAGGTCGACGGGCAGCGTCAGCGTCTGCCCCAGCGGCAGCCCCGTGAAATCGTAGGAGAGACGCCCCGCCCGGCGGCCGTAGCGCACATTTTCCACCTCGGTCTCGTAGGCAAAGGAGATCTTGTCGTCGCCCTCGGAGAGGCGCCCGGACGCCTCCTCGAAGTTCTCCACGGTCTGCGGGAGCTGGCCCACCGTCACGGGGATGCTGACCGTGTTGCCGCCGCGCAGCGCCACCAGGTAGCCCGTCACGCCGATGGTGTCCGAGGCCGTGAACGTGCCCTCCGCGTCGACGGCGCCGATGCGGCCGACGACGTCCCAGACAAAGCAGCTGTCCTGGCTCACGACCGGCAGCGTATCCACGAGCCCGACGGCCGTCAGGCGCACGCTCTCGCCGGGCATCACCGCGAGGGCGGTGACGGTCTGATTCGTCTGTTCGTTTACGAGCGTCAGCGAATCCAGCGCGCTCACGACCCGGACGACGGCCCCGCCGGAGACACCGCCGGCCGTCGCCGCCACGGAGACGTCCCCGGGGGCGTGGGCCGTGAAGGTGCCGCCGGCGTCCAGCGTGCCGACCGTGTTGTTGTCACTCCACCAGGTGAGGGCGGGCGCCGATACGGGGTGGTAGTTGGCGTCCGTCGCATAGCCCTTGTAGGCGAGCTGCGCGTTTTGCAGGAGGACGGCCCCGTCCGGGTAGACGAAGATCCGCTCCGCGGCGTTCTGGGCGGGCGTCTGATTGGCCAGCACGATGAAATCGGCCACGCGCCGCTGCGCGCCGTCCGACGGCCGGCCCGTGACGGTGAGTTCGCTCTGCCCGGGGTAGCGCGCGGCCAGGATCGTCGAACCGCCGCCGTCCAAGTTGACCGCGTCCACGCAGCCGAGGGAGAGCAGGCGCCGGGCCAGTTCCGGCAGCGAGAGGCCGAGGCTGTAGTTCTCCTGCCGGCCGTCCACCGTGTAGAACACGCAGGTGCCGTCCGCCTTGATGCCGACGGCCGTCCGGGGCGCCGCGCCGGTCTCCAGGCCGGAGGCCGGCTGCCCGTTTGTCAGCAGCCGCTGGTACGCGCCCACCGCGTAGTCGCAGGACGCAAGGCGCGCGTCGGAGCAGCGCACGGTGAGGCTGACCGCGGCGCCCGGCGTGAGCCCCTCCAGCCGCACCAGCGGCCCCTGGGCGTCCGCGGAGAGCACCATCTCGCCCGTCCGGAGGACCGCCGGGGCCGCGCCGGAGAGGACCTCCTTCACCGTGCCGGTCACCGTGCCGCCCACCGACAGCGCCCCGTTCACCGTCAGCACCACATGGGTGCCCGCCGTGTTCGTCTGCGTGTTTGCGCCGAAGTCCGGCGTATAGAGGACCAGCCGGTCCCGGGTCCGGAGCCGGTTGACGTCGTCGACGGTGATGGTTCTGTCGTTGGTGCCGACCCGCGCCGTCAGGTTCACATAGACCGGTGATTTGAAAAGAAACACCCCGCCCGTCCGGGGGAATCCGACGGCCGTCTGGCCGCCGTCGGAGGCGCGCAAGACCCCCTCCGTGATCAGCAGCCCCGTCGGCACGCCGGTCTCCAGCGAGAAGAAATCGGCATTGATCATGGCCACGGGTTCGATGCCCCGCGCCGTGAGACGCCGGTACGCGTCGTTGAGCGTGAGCGCGCCCCCGTACACGGCGTCGCCGCCCGCCGCCATCGCGGTGACGGCGGAGCCCGGGCCCCACTCTATGTAGCGCTCCTCCTGCCGCCCGGCGGTGCCGTGCGTCAGCGTGGTCTGCGTCAGCACCGTCCGGTCGGCCAGCGTCAGCCGGTCGGCCCGGTGCAGCGTCCCCACGTCCGCCACGGCGACGGGCGCGGCGGCGGCCGGGGCCGCGAGCAGCGCCGCGCACAGCGCCATACACAGCGCCAGCGCGGTCCCTCTCCTCATGTTCATATGGATTCATCCTCCCGTGCCGGGGCGGATCCGCCGCCGCGCGTTTCGCGGCGCCGCCCCGAATGGTGTTCTCGTCATACGCGGTCTTGGATATCGCATTGATTGTATCTCATTGTATCTCATTTTCCGCGTCAGGTAAACCGGAAATTTTACCGGCCCGAAACGCGCCCGCCGCGCCTGGCCTTTTTCCGGCGCGCTTCGCCAAAGGGCGTGCAAATGCGCCAAGTATTCGCCGCGTTTTTTGTCTTGTCCGCCAAAAAATTTTCCGGCGCCGCGTCCGGCGGAAATTATTGAGGGTACCCGATTGACACACAGCCGGATTTTACGATATAATTTGCTCGTTTTATGGGGCATCAGGGAGGAAAAAACAGGGATTTTGGCGGCTCCGGTCACTTTTGCGGCCCGACGCCCGTCGGCGGGGGCCGCCGCGCCCGGTCAGGGGAGATGGACATTGAAGATCAAGATTGCCGTCTTAGAGGCGGACAAGCACTATCTGGACCGCATGATGGCCGCGTTCACGAACCGGTTTTCCGAGAAACTGGAGATCTACTCGTTTTCCGACCCCGCCTCCGCGCTTGAGACGGTCCGCGAGGCCCGGATCGACGTGCTGCTCGCCGGCGACGACATAGACATCGACCTCTCCGGCCTCCCCGCGCGGTGCGGCTTTGCCTACCTGGTGGATTCTGTCGAGGTGGATACCTACAACGGCCGGCGGACCATCTGCAAATTTCAAAAGGCGGACGCCATCTACAAGGAGATCCTCAGCCTCTATTCCGAGACGGCGTCCCACACGTTCGGGGCGCGGTCGGCCGCCGGCGCGGGCGCCAAGGTGCTGACCTTTCTCTCGGCCGCCGGCGGCGTCGGCAGTTCCACGCTCGCCGTGGCCTGCGCGATGGTGCTGGCCCGGCGGGGGCACCCGGTGCTCTACCTGAACCTGGAGCAGTTCGGCGACGTGAGCCTCTACTTCAGCGGGCAGGGGCAGTTTGACTTCGGCGACGTCATCTACGCCGTCAAGAGCCGGCGCGCCAATCTGGCGCTGAAGCTCGAAAGCCTCGTGAAGCAGGACGGTTCGGGCGTCCACTTCTACGACCGCTGCAAGACGCCCCTCGACATGACCGAGATGAGGCGGGACGACCTCACGCGGCTGCTCGGGG
>JAITDM010000035.1 GCA_031282535.1 Oscillospiraceae bacterium | reverse complement strand
CGCCGCGCCCGGCCGACACCGAGAGAAAGCGGGCCCGGCCGCCGCCGCACAGCGCCGCCGCCGCGCCGGCCACCTCCTCCGTCACGCGCGCGGCCACGATCGCCACGCGCAGACGGGCGGCTTCCACCCGCAGCAGATCGGCCGCGAGCACCGTCAGCCGGTCCGCCAGGCGCCGGCAGAGCGACGCCTGCGTCCAGGCCCGCAGGCCATGACAGGGCAGCAGATCCCCGTCGGGGAACCTGTCGGGCAGCACCACCCCCGTCACCGGCGCCCGGGCGAGCGCCGCCAGCGCCCGGTCCGCGCGGCGCCGGTTCGCCGCCGCCCCGCGCGCCGCCGGTCCGTCGGTCAGCGCGTAGATCACCCGCGCGCGGGCCACGTCCGCGCCCCACAGACGCGTGCGGGTCACCGTGCCGTCGTCCGCCCGCGTCAGCGCGGCCCACAGCCGCCCCCACGCGGGCCGCGGCGGCATCAGCGCCGTCTCCACCAGTCCAAACATATCCCGCCCCCCAGCCGAACCGCCGGATCGCCGTCTCCCGGCCGGCGGCCCCGCACAGTCTCACACCCGATGCGCCCAATCACACAAACATATGAGGCCGGCATCGGTTGTGGGCGCTACACGCAGCGCCCTGCCCATACGCTCAATACATATGAGGCCGGGGCCGGGTTTAGACATCTACGGCGCGGCAGTCTCCGCCGCCGTTTCGACTCAGCACCCACAACTCAGCACTGGGCTCATGGCCCAAGAGGGCCCTGAGCCCTACGGCGCGTCGTCCTCGGGCAGCGGCGGCAGCTGCTGTGTGAGCACGCCGATCGCCCGTTGGAGCTGCCGGTCCTGTTCGAGGGTCAGGGTGTAGAAATTGCGGTTTTCCTCCTCGCTCAGCGCCACGGCGTCGTCGGGCGTCAGGCCGACGCCCGAAAGGCTGCGCCCCTGCGGCGTGAAGTATTCCACGATCGACAGAATGATCGCCGACTGGTCCTCCAGCGGGATCGTCCGCTGGGCGTAGCCCTTGCCGGTGGTCGGCTCCCCGACCACCACCGCCTTGTCGTATTCGCGCAGCGCGGCGGCGAAGAACTCGGCCGCGCTGTAGGAGTATCCGTTCACGAGCACCGCCATCGGCAGGTCCACCTCGCCCGGCTCCGACGTGAAGACGTGCTCGGTGCCGTCCTTGGCGCGCAGCGTGATCAGCGTGCCCTCCGGCAGCAGCAGGTCCAGCATGGGCCGCATGACGTCGAGCTGGCCGCCCGGGTTGAACCGCACGTCGAAGATGAGCGCGCGGACGCCGGCGCTCTGCAGGCGGGCGACCGCCTCGCGAAAGTCCCTGTCGACGCCGCTTTCGAAATTGCGGATGCGCACGAGGCCGATGTTTTGCCCGGCCAAGATCTCCGACGACACCGCCCGCAGACCGACGGCCCGGCGCGTCGGATTCACCTCCGCCCGCGTCCCGTCGGGGCGCAGGATCGTGAGGCGCACCTGCGTGTTCTCCGCCCCGCCGATGGCCCCCACCGCCATCTCAAACCCCATCTCGGTCACCGGCGTGCCCTCCACCTCGATAATGCGGTCGAAGGCCTTGATCCCGCTCTCCTCCGCCGGGGAGTCCTCGTACACTTCGAGCACCAGGATATCCCCCTCCGGGTGCTGCGCGGCCGTGATGCCGACGCCCACGTAGCGGTTGTCGGCGGCGCGCTGGTAGCGCGCGTATTCCTCGGCGCTCAGGTAGTGCGAATATTGGTCGTCCAGCGAGCGCACCATGCCGTCGATGGCGCTGTCGTACAGCCGGACCCGGTCCACCTCGCCGACGAACTGGTCCTGGATGATCTCACGGGCGGCGATCAGCTTGCTCAGTTCCTCCTTTTGCGCCTGAAATACCTCGAGCTGCTCCCTGAGCTGGACGGAGGCCCGGTTGTACCCGATCAGCGCCGCCGCCGCCGCCACCAGCAGCATGAGCGCCAGCACCGTGCTCAGTGTAAATCGTTTTTTCATGCCGTCTCCTTTTTCAACGAAATGGTTTGCGGAAGTATTTTCCGCAAACCATCAAAGCAATCTTGGGACCCGCGCCCGGATGCCCGCGTGTCCGGACGCCGGGCCGTCCGGCCGGAGTTCATTGGCGCCCCGGCCGGCTCTCTCAGCCCGACACCTGGGTGAAATATTTCATCGGATTCACCTGCGTGCCGTTGATGATGATCTCGAAGTGCAGGTGCGGACCGGTGGAGAGGCCGGTGGAGCCCACGTAGCCGATGACCGCCCCCTTCTTCACCTTCTGCCCCGCCGACACGCCGATGCGGCTCATGTGGCCGTACAGCGTGGCCTGCCCGCCGCCGTGGTCGATGACGACGTAGTTGCCGTACCCGGAGTTGTAGTCGGCCTTGATGACCTCCCCGCCGTTGGCCGCGAGGATCTTGGTGCCCGTGGGCGCGGGGATGTCCTGGCCCGTGTGCAGTCTGTTGCGCTTGAGAATCGGGTGGTAGCGGAGACCGAAAGGCGAGCCGGCCGTGTAGCCGGGCAGCGGCCAGGTGTATTCGCCGCCCACGTACACGGTGTTCTTGCGGGCCAGCTCCGCCATGAGGCTGCTGATCTGCTGCTGCAGCGCCTTCTCGGCCTCATCCTTCTCCTGAATGGCCTTGCGGTACGCGGCCTCCTCTTTCTCGAGTTCCTGCAGCATCTGGACCTGCTCCCGGCTCTGGCTGGCGAGTTCCGCCCGCCGGTCGGAGAGGGTCTGCTTGACGGCGGACTGCTCGTCCTTGTCGGCCTCGAGCGCGCGCTTCGTCTCCTCAACCACGAGGCGCGTCGCCTGCAGGTCGTCCATCAGCGCGAGGTCGTAGTCCATGATCTCCTGCACGGTGCCGATGCGCCCGAGCAGGTCGGAAAAGCTGTCGGCCGACAGCAGCACGCCGAGGTAGCCCGTGTCGCCGGCCTCCTCCATCGCCCGCATCCGGACGCGGAAGGCCTCGTACTGCTCGGCCTCGCGGCGCAGCGCCTCGTCCAATTCCGCCTGCCGGCGCGCGATCTCGCCGGTGAGCATCGCGATGAGCTCCTCCGTGTTTTGGATCTCCTGCTCGGTGATGCCGATCTGCTTGTCGAGCGCCTCCTTCCGCTTGGCGGCGGAGGCCTGCTCCTGCTGCACCTGGGAGAGCTCCTCCTGGATCTTTTTCTTTTCCGCCGCGAGCGACTTGGAGTTCTGCCGCAGCGCGTCGAGCGACGACGCCGCGCCGGCGGCGGGGATCGTCACGGAATAGATAAACCCAAACACCAGCGCAAATACGAGCAGCAGCGCCAGCGCCACGGCAAACACGCGCGTCTTGTTGTTACGCACGACCTCGGCCCCCTTCCCCCGGAATCGCGTGATTACTTCTTGTATATTTATCATATTTTATACGATTTGTATTGCACTTTACACCCGCATGAACCGGCGGATCGTCAGCAGGCTGCCACCCATGCCGACGAGGAACCCCACCAGCAAAAACACGAGGAGCACGGCCGGCAGGATCTCGTCGAAGGGCGCCATCTGCACGAGGGCGATGTTTTTGAGCCCCTCGGTGACGCGCCGCGAGAGCGACAAATAAAGGCCCCACTGGAGGAAGAACGCGGCGACGGCGCCGGTCAGCCCCAGCAAAAAGCCTTCGATGACAAACGGCCAGCGGATGAACCGCTTCGTGGCCCCCACCACCCGCATGATCGCGATCTCCTCGCGCCGGTCGAAGGTGGCGAGCTTCACCGTGTTGGAGATGATGAACACGGACACCGCGAGCAGCACGACGATGAGCGCCAGGCTGACGGTGTTGACCACCCCGCGCACGAGCAGGATGTTCTCGGTGATGTCGAGCCGGGCGTTCACCTGGTCGACGCCGGGCACGTTTTGGAGCTGCGCCACCGTCTCGGCCATCCGCTCCGTGTCGATCAGGCGGACCACATAGCGGTGGCGCAGCGGGTTGTCCTGCTCCAGCCCCTCGATCAGCGCGCTGTACTCCTCGTCCAGACGCTCGCCGAACTGGACCAGCGCCTCGTCACGGGAGACAAAGGTGCTGATGTCGACGTTGTCGAGGCGGTTGATGCGCGTGCCGACGCTGCGCGCCTCGGCGTCCGACAGCGTCTCGTCCACAAAGACGTAGATCTCGCTGCTGTTTTGGATGTCGCCGATGAGCGCGTTTAAGTTGTAGGCGAGCAGGGAGAAACTGCCCATGATGAGCAGACAGGCCACGATGACGCCGATGGCGGCGAAACTCATGAACCCGTGCAAAAAAATGCCGCGGACGCCTTCCCGGAAAAAATAACTAGTTTCGTAGCGCTTCATACTGGTAGTACCCGCCTGTTCTGTCACTGATGATCCGGCCGCCGTCGATGGCCACCACGCGTTTCGCAAAGCGGTTCACGAGTTCTTTTTCGTGTGTGACGGCCAGCACCGTGGTGCCCAGCGCGTTGATGCGCTCCAGCAGGGTCATGATCTCCAGCGAGCGGGCCGGGTCCAGGTTCCCGGTGGGCTCGTCGGCGATGATGACCTTGGGGTTGTTGATGAGCGCCCGCGCGATGGCCACGCGCTGCTGTTCGCCGCCCGAGAGTTCGTAGGGACGGCGGCGCGCCTTGTGGGAGAGCCCGACGAGGTCGAGCACATAGGGCACGCGCAGGCGTATCTCACGCGGCGACGCGCCCACCACCCGCATCGCGAAGGCGACGTTTTCGTAGACGCTTTTCTTGTCCACAAGGCGGAAGTCCTGAAAGATGACGCCCAGTGTGCGGCGGAGAAACGGGACGTCCCGCGTGCGCAGGGCGCCGATGCTGTAACCGTTCACGTGGACGCGCCCCTCGCTGGGGCGGATCTCCCCGGTCAGCAGCTTGATGATCGTGGACTTGCCGGAGCCGGAGGGCCCCACCAGGAACACAAATTCCCCGTCGTCGATGCGCAGGCTCACGCCTTTGAGGGCTCTGGTGCCGTTGTCATAGGTCTTGCACACATCAACCAGACGAACCAAACGACAATCCTCCCCCGTTTTGTCCCGTCCCGGGCGTTAAATGGGAGGGCGGGTTTGAACCCCGCCCCTGCAGGCCGGTCCGCACGCGGGTCGTCGGTGGGGCGGGCCCGTCGTCAGGGGCCGCCCCGCCCGGATGCGCGGTCAATACGCGTCCTCGCGGGAGAGGAGATATCTCTTGACCATCATCGCCACTTTGAAGATGATGGCGTGGTCGAACTCCCGCAGATCGAGCCCCGTGAGTTTTTTGATCTTTTCGAGCCGGTACACCAGCGTGTTGCGGTGTACGAAGAGTTTGCGCGAGGTCTCGGAGACGTTCAGGCTGTTTTCGAAGAACTTCTGGATCGTGATCAGCGTCTCCTGGTCCAGCGAGTCGATCGAATTTTTCTTGAACACCTCGGAGAGGAACATCTCGCACATCGTGATCGGGAGCTGGTAGATGAGGCGCCCGATCCCCAGGTTTTCGAAATTGATGATCGTCTTTTCCGTGTCGAAGACTTTGCCCACCTCGATGGCGATCTGGGCCTCTTTGTACGACCCGGCCAGGTCTTTGAGGCTGTCCACCACCGAGCCGATGCCGATGACGGTTTTGATATACAGCTCGGAGTTGATCGTCTCCTCGATGGCGGCGGCCAGCTTGCGCAGGTCCTGCGTGTCTACGCCGGCCTTGACCTGTTTGACGAGCGCGATGTCCGTCTCGTTCAGGCTCGCCACGAAATCGATCTGTCTGTCGGGGAAGAGACCCTGCACGACGTCGATGACCGCGAGGTCCGTCTTGCCCACCTGGCGCACCAATATGACCACACGGGGCACGTCACTCTCGAAGTGAAGCTCCCGGGAGCGCATATAGATGTCGCCCGGCAGGATGTGGGAGGATACATAGAAGGAGAGAAAGACACTCAGACAGCAAAGTGATCTCATAAGCCTTTTCTGTTTTCAAAATTAGAAGATTAGGCTAAAAATGCAGGCAATACAAAGAAAGAAACCC
>JAITDM010000010.1 GCA_031282535.1 Oscillospiraceae bacterium | reverse complement strand
GCTGCTCAAACTCCGAGACGGTGCAGCTGTAAAAGGACAGCGTCTCCCGGTAGTGCCGCAGCAGGGCCTCCGGCAGCACCATGTACGCGATGCGCAGGGAGGGGGAGAGCGTCCGGGCGAAGCTGTTCATGTAGATGACGCGGCCGCCGCCGTCGAGGCTGTAGAGCGTGGGGATCGGCCGCAGCACAAAGCGAAATTCGCCGTCGAAGTCGTCTTCGATCAGGTAGCGGTCCGCCCGCCCGGCCGCCCACTGCAGGAGCTGCCGGCGCCGGCCGATGCTCATCGTGATCCCCAGCGGAAAGTGGTGGGAGGGCGTGACCAGCGCGACCGACGCGCCGGTCTCCGCCAGCGCGCCGGCGCACAGCCCCTCCCCGTCCAGGGGGATGGGGTGCATCGGCCTGCGCCGGGCGGTCAGGATCCGGGCCGCCTGCGGGTAGCCCGGATTTTCAAACGCGACCGGCGCGTCGGGCATGAGCTCCAGCAACAGGCCGAGCAGGTACTCCATGCCCGCCCCGAGGACCACCTGGTCGGCGCGCGCCTCAAGCCCCCTGAAGGCCCGCAGGTACCGCACGATCTCCTCGCGCAGATCGGCGTTGCCCTGCGGATGGGTCGGCGCGAGCAGAGAGGTGCGGTCGTCCTGCTGACACCCCCGCAGCAGCCGGTTCCAGACGGAAAACGGGAAGAGTTCGGCGTCCACCGCGTTTGTCTTCAGGTCGAACCGGCAGAGCGGCGCGGCGGGGCGCGCCGGCGGCGGCGGTTCGCGCGGGGCTTGGACCGGCTGGGCCGCCGGCGGCGCCAGCCGGGCGACAAAGTACCCCCGCTTGGGCCTGGACTCGATGTATCCCTCCGCCTTCAGCTGCGCGTAAGCGTTTTCGACCGTGCTCTGGCTGATGCCCACGTGGACCGCCAGCTTGCGTTTGGAGGGGAGCCGCGCCCCCCGGCCGAGCGCCCCGGTCTCGATGTCGCGCACGATGGAGACATAGAGCTGCTCGTAGAGCGGCTTTTTTGACGCGGCGGAAAACAGCGGCGTGATCACGGCGTATCCTCCCATCTGGCATGGCGAAATAATCGCAAACTGGATATTGCAGACATGCCAGTTCTCGGTATAATCATACTATACTGAATGCCGTCAGGCAAGAGGGAGGAAACAAATATGCAGGAAGACCGTTATGAACTGAATAAAAATCTGGCCCAAATGCTGAAGGGCGGCGTCATTATGGACGTGAGCACGCCGGAACAGGCGCAGATCGCCGAGGCGGCCGGCGCCTGTGCGGTCATGGCGCTGGAGCGGATCCCGGCGGACATCCGGGCGGCCGGCGGCGTGTCGCGCATGAGCGACCCCAAGATGATCAAGAGCATTCAGGCGGCCGTCTCCATCCCCGTCATGGCCAAGTGCCGCATCGGGCACATCGCGGAGGCGCGGATCCTGGAGGCCATCGAGATCGACTACATCGACGAGAGCGAGGTGCTCTCCCCGGCGGACGATGTGTACCACATCGACAAGCGGGCGTTTCAGGTTCCGTTTGTCTGCGGCGCCAGAGACCTGGGCGAGGCGCTGCGCCGCGTCGGCGAGGGCGCGGCGATGATACGCACCAAGGGGGAGCCGGGGACCGGCGACGTCGTGCAGGCCGTGCGCCACATGCGGAAGATCATGGGGGAGATCCGCGCGCTGACCGCCCGGTCGAAGGACGAGCTGTACGAGGCGGCCAAGCAGCTCGCCGCGCCGTATGCACTCGTGCAATATGTGGCAAAAAATGGAAAATTACCGGTGGTGAACTTTGCCGCGGGCGGCGTGGCCACACCGGCGGACGCGGCGCTGATGATGCTGCTCGGCGCCGAGGGCGTCTTTGTGGGGTCGGGGATCTTCAAATCCGGCGATCCCGCGAAGCGGGCGGCGGCCATTGTGCGGGCTGTCACGCACTACACCGACGCCGGGCAGCTCGCCGCGCTCTCCGAGGACCTCGGCGAGGCGATGGTGGGGATCAATGAGCAGGAGATCAGCCTGCTCATGGCGGAGCGGGGCCAGTGAGTGCGGCACGCGTGGGGGTACTGGCGCTGCAGGGGGCCTTTCGGGAGCACCGAAATATGCTCTCCGCCCTGGGGGCGGAGAGCATGGAGATCCGTCGGCGCGGGGACTTCGCCCGGGGTGTGGACGGTCTGATCATCCCGGGCGGAGAGAGCACCGTGATCGGGATGCTGCTGGCGGAGTACGGCCTGTTGGCGCCGATCCGGGCGGCTGTCCGGGCGGGGCTGCCGGTGTTCGGCACCTGCGCCGGCCTGATTTTGCTCTCAAAACACATCCGCACGCCGCACGGCACGGCGCGCGGCCCCCTGGGGGAGATGGACATCGTCACCCAGCGCAACGCTTACGGCCGGCAGCTCGGCAGCTTTCGGGCGGAGACCCGGTTTGCGGGCGTGGGCGACATCGCCGCGGTCTTCATCCGCGCGCCCCACGTCGTCCGGGTGGCGCCCCACGTCGAGGTGCTGGCCAGGGTGGACGGAAAGATCGTGGCTGTCCGCCAGGGCCATCTCCTGGCGACCGCCTTCCACCCGGAGCTCACCTCCGACCCCCGCATCCACCAATATTTTCTGACCCTCATCGAAACACACCGCGCCGTTTTAGGACCTTGTTGCCGCGAAGCGGCAACAAAAAATTAGCTGTCGCTCCGCAGCTGGATGAGCTGGTCGCGCAGGACGGCGGCGTATTCGAACTCCAGCATGTGGGCGGCTTCGCGCATGGCCTTTTCCAGGCGGGCGACGGCCGCCTTTTTTTCTTGCGGGGACAGGGGCGCGGTCTTCTCCGGCTTGTTCGCGGCGCTGGAGATCTCCAAAAGACCGCGCACCCCCTTGCGGATGGTCTGCGGGGTGATCCCGTGCGCCTCGTTGTGGGCGGTCTGCCGCGCGCGGCGGCGGTTCGTCTCGTCGATCGCGCGGCGCATGGAGTCCGTGACCCGGTCGGCGTACATGACGACGAGGCCCTGCGCGTTGCGCGCCGCCCGGCCGACGGTCTGGATGAGCGAGGTCTCGGAGCGCAAAAACCCCTCCTTGTCGGCGTCCAGGATGGCCACCAAAGACACCTCCGGCAGGTCGAGCCCCTCGCGGAGCAGGTTGATGCCCACCAGCACGTGGAACACGCCGAGGCGCAGGTCCCGGATGAGTTCCATGCGCTCAATCGTGTCGACGTCGTGGTGCATGTAGCGCACCTTGATGCCGACGGTCTGGAGATAGGCGGTCAGGTCCTCGGCCATTTTCTTTGTCAGCGTGGTCACCAGCACGCGCTCGTCCCGCGCCGCCCGGGTCTCGATCTCCTCGATGAGGTTGTCGATCTGCCCCTCGATCGGGCGCACGGAGATCTCCGGGTCGACGAGGCCGGTGGGGCGGATGACCTGTTCCACGAGCTGCCCCGAGCGGGACCGCTCGTACGCGCTGGGCGTGGCCGACACGTAGACGGCCTGTCCGATCCGCGCGTTGAACTCCTCGAAGTTCAGCGGGCGGTTGTCGAGCGCTGACGGCAGGCGGAAACCGAAATTCACCAGGGTTTCCTTGCGGGAGCGGTCCCCCGCGTACATGGCGCGCACCTGGGGCAGTGTGACGTGCGATTCGTCCACGACCAGCAGAAAATCTTTGGGAAAGTAGTCGAGCAGCGTGTTGGGCGTCGAACCGGGCGCGCGCCCGGAGATCACGCGGGAGTAGTTTTCGATGCCGGAGCAGTGCCCCAGCTCCTGCATCATCTCGATGTCGTACAGCGTGCGCTGTTTGATGCGCTGCGCCTCGAGCAGCTTGCCCTCGCTCTCAAACAGGCGCACCTGGGCCCACATCTCCTCCTCCAGCACCTGGGCGGCCCGCGCCATCTTGTCGGCGCTCGTGACATAGTGCGAGGCCGGGTAGATGGCCGCGTGCTGCAAAATCCGGCGGGGCGCGCCCGTGACCACGTTGATCTCCGAGAGGCGCTCGATCTCATCCCCAAAGAACTCAACGCGGATGGCGAAGTCGTTTGTGTAGACCGGGAAGATCTCCACCGTGTCGCCGCGCACCCGGAATTTGTTGCGTTCGAAGGCGATGTCGTTGCGTTCGTAACGGATTTCGATCAACTTGCGCAGCATCCGGTCGCGGTCATACCGGAGGCCCGGACGCAGGGAGAGCACCATGTTGGCGTAGTCGATGGGGTCGCCCAGCGAGTAGATGCACGACACGCTGGACACCACCACCACGTCCCGCCGCTCAAACAGCGACGAGGTGGCGCTGTGGCGCAGCCGCTCGATCTCGTCGTTGATGGCGGAATCCTTCTCGATGTAGGTGTCCGTGTGCGGGATATAGGCCTCCGGCTGGTAGTAGTCGTAGTACGACACGAAATATTCCACGGCGTTGTCGGGGAAGAACTCGCGAAATTCCGCGCAGAGCTGGGCGGCCAGCGTCTTGTTGTGGGCCAGCACCAGCGTAGGACGCTGCACCGCCTCGATCATCTTGGCGATGGTGAAGGTCTTGCCGGACCCTGTCACGCCGAGCAGCGTCTGCTCCTGGAGGCCGTTTTCGAGCCCGGCGGCCAGCGCCTCGATGGCATGCGGTTGGTCGCCCGCCGGTTCGAAAGGGCTGGACACGCGAAAAGCAGGCATAGGCGTCACTCCTCCTCCCAGGCAGCCGCACACGTTGTCTTTTGTGCAATGTGACAAATAAATGCGGGCTCTGCAATAGCCTCCCGTGCTTTTGCCGACAGCTTATTGTCGTGTCCATTCAAAGCCCATATTGCGGTGTGAGTATCAAGCAGATATCTCATCACATATACTCCTTGAAGTCCGCGAGAACGTCGCTGAAATCGTCGTCAATGTTGAGTATGCCTTTCAAACTGCCAAACTGGAACGGCGGACGGAGATACTCCGCTTGCTCCTGTTTGCGTGAGAGCGCGTGTATGGATTACAGATACAGTTGTATCTCGTTCCATTTGTCCGCGCTGATGAGAATGGCCGCCCCTTCGTCTGTGGCGATGGATACCGTGTCGGCTTCGCGGATCACGCCGGACAGCAACCCGTCGAGCTGTGCGCGGGCTGTGTTTGCGGTGACATGCCGCATGGTGAACCCTCCTTTGCCGCTGTGCAGCTTTCGATGACATCAGCATATCACAAATCGTGATCGATCGCAATATGCGGGAGAGCAGACGGGGAGCGGTTCAGCCCTTCTTGGCGGGCGGGGCCAGCAGGGGTTGGAGCTGACGGCCTGCCAGGGCCGCCTCCAGTGTGGCGGGCAGCAGCGAGAAGTCGGACACCAGGCTGTTTTGCTTCTGGACCGGATCGTCCTGCCCGAAGGGGACGAAGTAGACATGCTTGCGCGCCGACAGGCGCCCGATGTTGTGCCAGTTGGCCGCCAGCGCGTCGTTTGAGGCGATGGCGAGGACCAGGGGCCGTTCGTTGCGCAGATGCGCCTTGCAGGCCATTGTGACGCTGGTGTCGGTGATGCCGCAGGCCAGTTTGGCCAGCGTGTTCCCGGTGCAGGGGACGACGGCCAGCACGTCGAGCAGCCGGCGCGGGCCGATGGGTTCGGTCTCCGCGATGGTGTGGAGGACCGGGCGGGCGCAGAGCGCCTCCATCTGTTCGATGAAGCGGGCGGCGCGGCCGAAGCGGGTGTCTGTGCCGTAGGCGTTTTCCGACATGATGGGCCACAGCTCGTAACCCCGCGCCGTCAGGTCCTCCAGGGCGGTCATCGCCTGGGCCAGGGAACAGAAAGAACCGCACACGGCGAAGCCCACGCGTATGGGGGTGTTCATGGCGATCCCTCCATCATGATGTGATACAGCGTGTCGCGCAGGATGAGGCTGGCGGTCCGGGGCGCCACCTTGCCCGGCAGGCTCAGCGCCCAGATGCAGCGCAGCCCCAGCCTGTGGGCGGCGTCGAAGTCGACGCCCCCCGGCGCGGAAGCCAGGTCGACGCACAGGCAGCCGGGGGGCAGCAGCTTCAGGCGGTCCTGCGTCAGCACGGGCGCGGGCACCGTGTTGAAGACGGCGTCGCAGTCCCCGAGGACTGTCTCCAGCGCCTGCGTGTGGACGGCCCGGCCGCCCTCGATTTCGATCCAGGCGAGGTCCGCCTGCCGGCGGGCCGACGACGTCACCTGTGCGCCGAGGGACCGCAAGCGGCGGGAGAGCGCCTTGCCGATGCGCCCGTACCCGACGACGAGACAGCGCGCGCCGTGCAATGTAATGGGCATATTTTCCATAGCGATCTGCAGCGCGCCCTCCGCGGTGGGCACCGCGTTGCGCACGGCGAAGTCGTCCCGCGTCAGGACATCCCACACCGCGACCCCGCGCGCGGCGCCCGCCTGCCGCAGGGCCTCCGGGATGCGCCCGCCCGCCAGCACCTGCCCGGGCCGGGTCATTCGCCAGATCTCCGCCGCCGCCGGCGGGTGGCGGAGCGCCGGCGCGTTCAGGGCCCCGTGGTCCAGCGTCATGGGGATAGGCAGCACGATGCAGTCCGCCTCCTGCAGGCAGTCCGCCAGCGTCCCGGCCG
>JAITDM010000242.1 GCA_031282535.1 Oscillospiraceae bacterium | reverse complement strand
GTCGCTCTCTTTGATGGCGATTTCAAAGCCCTTGAGGTAAATCTCGCGGGCCGCGCGCTCTGTCAGCACCGAGTTCGAACCGCCGTTGCGGTTCTGCTCCTGGTTGTTGAAGG
This sequence comes from Oscillospiraceae bacterium, assembly GCA_031282535.1. Classification (GTDB taxonomy): domain Bacteria; phylum Bacillota; class Clostridia; order Oscillospirales; family UBA929; genus JAIRTA01. The sequence goes on along the minus strand of JAITDM010000242.1, from coordinate 8,006 downwards.
CGTAGTGCTTGAGCGTCACGCCGACGTTCAAGGTCTGGACGCCGCGCGTCAGGGCGGCGGCGATCTTGCCCGTCACCAGCGGGTCCTCGGAATAGTACTCGAAATTGCGGCCGCAGAGCGGGTTGCGGTGGATGTTCATGCCCGGTGCGAGCCAGATATCCACCCTGTTCGCGACCATCTCGGCGGCGACGGCCTCGCCCATCTTCTCAATGAGCGGGGTGTTCCACGTGCAGGCGAGCATCGTCCCGATCGGCCAGGCGGTCGCGCTGTCAATGCGCAGCCCGGCCGGCCCGTCGGCGGTCTCAAGCGCCGGCGCGCCAAGCCTGTCCAGACCGCCCAGGGTCCCAGTGCCGCTCGGTACGCCGGCCCCATGCCCCTGGGAAAGCTCGGCCATCTCAGCGATCGTGAAATTCTTCACGAAATCGTCCAGCGTGATGTCGCCGTTGTACACATCCATGAGCTTCGGGCCGGCGCTCGCGCCCGGATTGAAGATCGAATTTTCGCGGTCGGTGTTATAAAACGGCGTATACTCGGCAGGGTCATAGGTGTACCCGCGCGTGGCGCCGGCCTGCGCAGCGCTCGACGCGGCGGCTTTGAACGCAAAGGCCGCCGCCTGCGCTCTGACGGGCGCGCTGCTTGCGGCGAGCACCGGTGTGAATTTCAGCGCGCTGATGTTGCCGGCGCCCGTCGTCTTGGAAACCAGCGTCAGCGTGTGCCTTCCGGCGGTCAGGGTGATGGGATACGGCACGCTGTCGGCGAACGTATAGTACTGCGCGCCCCCGGTGGCGCCCGCCGGCGCGGTCTGCGGGAAACTCACGGTGAACGTGCCGCCCCCGTCGATCGAAACGTCCACGGCGTTGGTCCGCGCGGCAAAGTTCGCGTGGCGGAAAACCAGGTTGTATGTGCCGCCCGCCGCCACATCAAGGGTATACGTGATCGTCGTGCCGGTGTCAAAGTTGCCTGTGCACTGGTCCTCCGTGCCGGGGACGTTCTCCCACGCGAACGAACCCTTTTTGACAAACGACGTCGGCGGATAGGCCGGGCCGATTGTCGTCTCGGTGGCCGAGATCTCGAACAGGCCGTCCGGCAGATCCGCCGGGCGGAGCGTGAAATAATTTAGATTGCCGACACTCGTCTTGGCCGTAAACGTCAGCGTGACCGCGCCGGCCGGCAGGTCAAACAGATAGATGTCGCTCATCGCCGGGTTGTACCACGCGCCGGCGCCGCTGCCGTCGCCGGTTTGCACCATGGTAACTTTGATGTCGGTGGGGTCGCCATTGGCGGTCGTCGCGTTCCCGTTGACGGTGATCGTGAACGGGTCGGCGATGGCGGCGCGTCCGTTGGCGTAGTTCAGCTGGAACTTATAGAGCCCTGCCTGTTCGACGTTCAGCTTGTACGTCAGCGCCTCACCGCTGTTGAAATAGGCGACCGTCGAAAGACCCGTCGCGGGCACCGTCTCGATCCTGATCGCCGACGTCATCGTCGAGGCCAGGTACGCGCCTATCATCGTTGTGCGGGATTTGGAAACGACAAACGCCGACGGTTTGAACGAGAGCGAACGCAGGTTGCCGGCCGAGCCCGCGCGCGACTGGATGGTGAAATAATATGTCCCCGCGGGCAGGTGTACCGTGTAGGGTTCGCTGTTCACGAACGTGTAGTAGCGGGCCGCGCCGGAGCTGGCCGTCTGCGCAATCGCGATCGTGGCGGGGTTCGTCACGAGCTGGTTCGCGGTCACATTTTCCGTGCTGTCGGTCAGATAGAACCGGATCGAATCCGTCATGGCCGCGTTGCCGTTCGCGTAGTCGATGGTGATGTCGTAGTCGTTTTCCTGCTCAATGATCAGCTTGTACGTCAACGTGCTGTTCGTCTGGAAAGCGCCTATGCATTTCTCGCCGCCGCCGTTCGGGATCGTCTCCATCACGGAAGTCCCGATGAGGTTTTCAAGGAACGTATCGGCGATCGTCAGTTTGGAACTCGTCAGCGCGTCGACCGTGACGACGCCGGCCTCGATCCAACTCGGCCGGAAGTTCAGGAAGTTGAGATAGCCGTTGCCGTTTGCCTTCGAAACCAGTTTGATCACATGACTGCCCTCCGGCAGCGTGATGAGATACCTTGCGCTGTCCTTCATCTGATACATCGACGACGTGCTTGTGTTCGGAAGCGCGATGTTTTCCGTGTTCAGCTTCGCCGGCTCCTCGTCGACAAAGATATCGAACGCATCGGACACGGTCGGGTTTCCGTTGGAATAGGTCGCCGTGAAGTAATAATCCCCCGCCTGCTGTACGGTCACGCTGTACTGAAGCCACGTGCCCGCTTCAAAGCCGACGACGGACGGGACGCCCGCCGACGTGCCCACAGGGAACGAGATCCCCGCCGATCTCTTGGACGGCTCGTAGGCGTTGACGACAGACGTCTTGTTGTTGACGATCGCAAACGTGACGGGCGGAGTTTCCGGGCCGTTGTGCCGCGTGTCGCCGGTTGTGGGGTCGATGAGGACGTCGAACCCGGCCGACGGCGTGAGATACTCATGGGCCTCCTCGGTCACGACGAGGTCCGCAACTTCGTAATAGCCGACTTTCACGGCGTTTTTCACCGAATTGCCGACATAGATCCAGTAGCGCCCCGGCTCGATCACCCAGCAGGATTTGTGCCCGGTCACGCCCAGATCGTCGTAGGACGAGAGGTCGCTGATCGGGAAGCTGATGTCAAGCGTCTGCGAGGCGCCCGGGGCAAGCTCCCCGGTTTTTTCAAAGGCCGCCAGTTCGCGGGCGGGCTTGTTGAGAGCGCCGCCCGGCCCCTCGAAATAGACCTGCACCACTTCTTTGCCCTTGTAGGCGGTTCCGGCGTTGGTGACGACCGCCGAGACCTTGATATTGCCTCCCTCGACAGCCACCGGGCCGTAATCCGGCGCGGACCCGCTGAGGGCCGGGACCGTGTTCAGCTGCGTATAGCCGAGGCCGTATCCGAACTCATACTGCACTTTGGCGTACGTCGGGTCCGCCGTGGCGAAATAGCGGTAGCCGACATAAATATCCTCGCCGTAGTAGACGTCGCCGTTGCCGCCGAACGTACCGATGCCGCTGGCCGTCGACGACGGGTAGTAGTCATAGGACTTGGCGAACGTATCCACCAGATGCCCGGACGGGTATTGGTCGCCGACCAGCACGTCCGCGATCGCGTTGCCGCCCTCCATACCGGCCTGCCACGCCAGCAGGACCGACTTGATCTGCGGGTAAGAATCGACCCATGTCAGGTCCATCACGCCGCCGATGTTGAGCACGACGACGACATCCGCAAATTTGGCTGTTACACGCTGCAAAAGCGCCGTTTCCGCGTCGGAAAGGTAGTAGTCGCCTTTGCCGGCGCTTCTGTCGCCGCCTTCGCCGGAGTTGCGGCTCAGGACGACGACGGCTTTGTTCGAGCCGGCGTCTTTGGCCTTCTGGACGAACTCGTCCGTGGCCGTGTAGCCGGTGTTCGATTCATACTCGGCGGACGTCGCCGTGTCGAGGGCGATTTTGCTGGCCGCGACTTTTTGCCGTATCCCATAGAGAACGTTCCGGTTATAGGGCACGTTGACGTCGCCGGAACCCGTACCGCCTTTGATCGTGTTGATCTGCGCGCCGCCGAAAACCGAGATCTTGTCCGTCGATTTCAGTGGCAGCACCTGCGCGCCGTCGGCGCCCGCGTCGTTCTTGAGCAGGACCATACCCTCCGGCCCGATGGCGCGGGAGAGCTCCGGATTGCCCTCGGCGGGCGCGGCGGAGACGATGGCGGGTGAAACGAGCGACGGCACCAAAACCATCGTCAGCGCCAGGCAGACCGCCAGTATTTTCCTGAGTTTGCCTCTCTTCCTATACATCTTGACATCCTTCCTTACTCATGTATTCCATGATATCCCTATCTTGCGGGATGCTCTCTCCGCCCCGAACGTGTTGTTCTCCCGGGCACGGGGGGCGCCAACGCAAGTGCTGAGTGCTGAGTGCTGAGTGCCGTCTCCCCTGCGGGACGGGGGCGCCAACCCCAAGGCGCGCCTGCGTGACCGCTGCACCGGCCACGCCGTAAGCCCGCGCACACCGCGCGGAGGCTTTGCGCCTATCTGTTCACCGCAGTTTTTACAGCTGCAATCACCTCCACAAAAGCACAATCGCAACAAAAAGCCGGTAAAAACCAGCTTTTTCACACAAGTCGACGTTTCCCGCAACCGCAACCCGGCTCTGTCACTCCTTTGACATGCGAAAAACAAACTCCTTCTCATTTAGAATACTATAATTTTTCATCAAAGTCAATAGGCTGGAAAATAAAATTTTTGTAAACTTCACTCGATTTCACGCGCGTTTTAACGTGAAAACCGTGGTGTAGGCGTGAAAAAACAGATGTCGAAAAGGTACGCCTTTTCGACATCTGTTTTTATGAATTTTTATGCGTCAAATCAGAAGTTCACCGTCATCTTGCACCGAAACATCAAATCCGTATTTTTCTTGCATCTCAGATAGACTCGTCAAATCAAAATCAATACTTGTAAAATTTGGAAATTTTTTCAGCCCCATGGGAATGTATTTTCGTATCCATTCATACAAAGTGGCTCGCTCCCCCGGTTCCAACTTCGCGAGTTTGATCAACAGGAGAAACTTGATCGGTTTATCAAAACTCACGGAATCGGCGTACTGTTTCAGCAAAGTATCTTTGACTTTCATGCCAATTTCAAGCGGAAATGTCGCCTCCGGGTCTGTGAGCATCTTGTAATCGCGTTTCTTATTTTCCACGGATGCTTGGGGATTCTCAAAATCTTTGACCTCGACAAGGTACAGAATCTCATGTGTGTCGACAATGAAGTCAACCGCTTTCAGTCCCGCCGGAACATGCTCGTCGGCTTTTTCCCAGGGAGCGTGAAATTGAAATGTTAACCTGCCCTCGGTCGCCGCTGTATGACTCGTCATTCCGTCATCCCCATCGAGTTGCTTACGACTGCTTTGAAGAGTTTGTCGTCGGCGTCGCGCAGCACGCTGTTTTCGAGCTCTGTGTACTCGTCCGCCACATCGGCGACGATGCCGTCGTCAAGTTTGCGCAGATTGAAATAGCGAAGCGCATTGTCCGTCATCTTGTTCAGCTCAAACCATCGGGCGACGTCGTAGCTGTGCGTCGCAACAAAAATCTGCACACCGCCCGTTTGGAGTTCGAGCAAGATCTTCACAAGTACGGGAATCAGTTCCGGATTGATGCTCGCTTCCGGTTCGTCCCAAAACAGGATGCTGCCCGATTCGAGCAAGCCGTTACGAAGCAGTTTCCACAACAAGCCGAGTTTTCGAAAACCGCTCGCTTCGAGCGAAAACGGCAGTTTTCCCAGTTTCTCTTTTATGATATAGAACGTATCGTTCTCATAAATCACTTCGCCACCAATTATACCCTTAATATTGTCCAATACACTCGCCGCGTTCGGTGTGATTCTGCGTGTTTCACCCAATTCTGCCTTTGACAACACGTCGACAAATGTTTGATCAAACGCTATCTTGCGCTCGTTGTTGAGGGCAAGAAACCCCTTTGCGTGCGACAGCATATCATCGGTTGGAATGAAAACAGCATTCGGTATCTTCTCGTGAATCGTCGTTGCTGATCCATCAGAAAAAGAGAACGCCACCGTCGGATCGTCTGTGATTTGCTCCGCACCGAAATACGGAAGCATATGGGTGTTCATTTTTTCTATACTGTCAAATTCTGTCTTTTCGCAACACACCGCATACAGCACTTTCATCAGCGTCGTTTTGCCGCTGCCATTGCCGCCAATGAGTACATTGACGCCGGGGCAGAAGTCAGCCGCAAATTCTCCCCTGAATACAAGAAAGTCCTTTATCACAACACGGGTGATCGCATTTGCCATTGTCATTCCCTCCTGTTTGCATCGTCGTCGAAAAACAGCGTTTTCGGCAACGGCAGGGGACTCACCCCTTTCGGTGGGCCAGGTCCTCGGCCAGCCAGGCCAGGAAGGCGTGGTTTTCAAACGGGGTGAGATAGCCGACGGCGTCCTTCGTCAGGTCGTCGATGATCCGAACGCACTCGTCGCGGCCCAGAAGGCTGAGGAAGGTGACCCTGTTGTTCTCCCGGTCCACTCCCGTCAGCTTGCCGGTGACCATCGGGTCCCCCTCTTCGTCCAGCAAATCGTCCCGGATCTGAAACGCCAGGCCAAGACAGCGGGCAAAACTGGCCGCCGCCGCCATCTGCTCCCGGGAGGCGCCGGCCAGCTCGCAGCCGACCTCCGCCGCCGCTTCGATCAACGCACCCGTCTTGAGCAGGTGCCGCGCCGTGATCCCTTCGACGCTCTGGTCAAACGTCTCTGTCTCCAGATCCAAAAGCTGCCCGCCCGCCATGCCGTACAGGCCGGACGCCCACGCGATGCGGTGGGCGGCCGACAGCACCGCGGCGGGCGGCGTGCCCTCCACGTAGTCGGCGTCCAGCATCGTCTCAAACGCCGCGGACAGCAACGCGTCGCCGGCCAGCACGGCGCTGGCCTCACCGAACATCCGGTGGTTCGCCGGACGGCCGCGGCGCATGTCGTCGTCGTCCATGCAGGGCAGGTCGTCGTGGATGAGCGAATAGGTGTGGATCATCTCCAGCGCGCAGGCAAACGGCAGCGCCGCCCGTGTGTCGCCGCCGGCCGTCTCGCAAAAGGCCAGCAGCAGCACCGGCCGGATGCGCTTTCCTCCGCTGAAGACGCTGTAGAGCATGGCGTCCAGCAGCTTCGCCTGCGCAATCTGCGTGTTGGGCAGGTATTCCGCAAGTCCGTACTCCACCATCTGGCGGTACGATTCGTACTGAGAACGGAAATCCACAGACATCGTCATTCCTCCGGTTCAAACGGCACAAAGGCCGGATCGTCCTCCTCCTGGGCGCGGGCCAGCATCCTGACTTTCTGCTCCGCACCGTCGAGGAGACCGCCGCAGAGCGCGACGAGCTTCGTCCCCTCTTCAAACAGCGCCAGCGCCTCCTCCAGGGGAACGTCGCCCTTCTCCAGCTTGACCACAATCTCGTCCAGCCGCGTCACCGCCTTCTCAAAAGACGGCGCTTTTTCTTTTTTTGTCTTTTCCACCCGGACTTCCTCCCCCGTTCTTACTGCTCTGTGTCCCGCACAGTGCAATGGACTTCCCCGCGCATGAGGCGCAGGCGGATGGGATCCCCCGGACGCACGGCGCCGGCCTCCTTCAATACCCTTCCGTCCGGCCCCGCGGCAATCGCGTAGCCGCGCGTGAGAACCGCCAGCGGGCTCAGCGCGTCGAGCTTGGCCACCAGTTCCACAAAGCCCTGCTTTCGCCTGTGCAGCACCTCCGACGCGGCGCCCGCCAGCCGCTGGTGCGTGAGGTCGAGCAGCATCCGCCTGTCCTGCACATAGACGGCGGGGCTTGTGAGCACCCGCTTGGCAGCCAGCGACGCAAGCCGCTCCCGCCGGGTCCGCAGCAGCGCGCCGACCGACTGGTTCAGCCGCGCGGCACAGGTGCTCCCGTAAACCCGCCACTCCGACTGGTCCGGCGTCACCAGCTCGGCGGCGTGCGTGGGGGTGGCGGCCCGCACATCGGCCACAAAGTCGGCAATGGTCACATCCGGCTCGTGCCCCACGGCCGAGACCACCGGGATCTCCGAGGCAAAGATGGCGCGGGCCACGCTCTCCTCGTTGAACGCCCACAGGTCCTCCATCGAACCGCCGCCGCGCCCGACAATGATCACATCCGCCAACCGGTGCCGGTTTACGTAGGCGATCGCCCGGCAGATCTCCGGCGCGGCCTCCTCGCCCTGCACGCGCACCGGCGCCACCAACACCCGGCACAGCGGCCAGCGGCGCTCCATGATGCGGAGCATGTCCCGCACCGCCGCGCCCGCCGGCGACGTGACCAGCGCCGCCATCCGGGGAAACCGGGGCAGCGGCTTTTTGCGGGCGCCGTCAAACAATCCCTCCGCCAGCAGCTTCTTTTTGAGCTGCTCAAAGGCCAGCGTCAGGTCTCCGATCCCCTCCGGCGACA
>JAITDM010000239.1 GCA_031282535.1 Oscillospiraceae bacterium | reverse complement strand
TGAAGGACATCCAGCGCGTCTTTTCCTACAACGGCGCGGAACACAAGACCATCGCCTGTTACGAGGCCGGCGCGGCACTCAGTGTGGACAACGTCCGGCAGTACCCCCGCCTGCACCCGCGCTGCGGCACCAGCTTTTTGCTCACAGTGGTCATCATCAGCATCTTTGTGTTCTCCATCATGGTGCCGTTTGACGACATGTGGCTCCGGCTGGTCTCGCGGCTCGTGCTGCTGCCCGTCGTGGTCGCCATCAGCTACGAGGTCAACCGGTGGGTGGGGCGGCACGACAACGTCTTCACCCGCGTGCTCCGCGCGCCCGGGCTGTGGCTGCAGTATCTGACGACGAACGAGCCGGACGACACCATGATCGAGGTGGGGATCGAGGCGCTGCAGCGCGTGCTGCCCAAACACGCCGGCGACGACGAATGGGGCAAGTACAACTGACGGCATCCCGCACGGCGCGGGGCGTCGCCTGAAAGATCTATGTGGGCCGTTCCTTATGATTCCTCACAGGAGGCGAGGCCGTGGCGAGGACATACAACGATCTGTACCTGGATATGAGACAGCGTCTGCTTGGCAGCGGCGTCGCCATGGCGTCGCTGGAGGCGCGGGAGATTATGCGCCACGCAACCGGACGGGATCGGGCGGCCCTTGCGCGGGACCGTCATTTCTACGTCCCCCCCGAGGCGGAAGCGGCGGCGCTGGCCCTGCTCGAACGCCGGCTGGACGGTGAGCCGATCGCCTACATCGTCGGCGAGTGGGAGTTCTTCGGGCTGACGTTTGCGGTCAACCCCGACGTGCTCATCCCCCGTGTGGACACGGAAGTGCTGGCGGACGCGGCCATCGCGGCCGCGCGGGCGTACGGTGCGGGTGCCCGGGTGCTCGATTTGTGCACCGGCAGCGGCTGTGTGGGCCTCGCCGTGGCGATGTACGCCCCCGGGTGCCGCGTGGTGCTCGGCGATGTCTCCGACTTGGCGCTCAAGGTGGCGCGCCGCAACGTGCGCCGGCACGATTTGTCGGCCCGGGTGGCCTGTATGAACGTCGACGCGCTCGCCGCCGCCCCGGCGTCCCTCGGCGCCTTCGACGTTCTCGTCTGCAACCCGCCCTATGTCCCGGACGAGGAATGGGAAAATTTGGATCATTCGGTGCGCGACTACGAGCCGCGCCTTGCGCTGGAGGGCGGGCCGGACGGCCTGCGCTTCTACCGTTCGGTGGTCTCCGGTTGGCGGCCCGCGCTGCGGCGCGGCGGGCGGCTGCTTTTCGAGTGCGGCGTGGGGCAGGCGGAGGCCGTGCGCACCCTTTTGTACCGGGAGGCCTACGGCGGCATCGAAACGCTGCGCGACACGGGCGGCATCGAACGCGTCGTCATGGGTTCGCCCGTGTGGAACGAGGCCATCCGCGAGGGCATTGTGGAGATCGGATAAAGGGCGCTTCGCACCAAGTGAGGCGCCGTCAAGAAGAAGGATGATGAAAATGGCGAACCTGCCCCGTTACGAGGCACCTGTGGACAACAAAAATTCCGACAACCGCAAAAAAGCGCTGGAGACGGCGATGGAGCAGATCAACCGGCAGCACGGAAAGGGCGCCGTCATGCGTCTGGGCGACAACGCCGGTATGACCGTCAGCGCCATCCCCACCGGGTCGCTGTCGCTCGACCTCGCGCTGGGGATCGGCGGCGTCCCGCGGGGGCGGATCGTCGAGATCTACGGGCCGGAGTCCTCCGGCAAGACGACGCTGGCCCTGCACATGATCGCCTCGGCCCAGCGGGGCGGCGGCGAAGCCGCCTTCATCGACGCCGAGCATGCGGTGGACCCGGAGTACGCCCGCGCGCTCGGGGTGGACACGGACAGTCTGCTCATCTCCCAGCCGGACAGCGGCGAGCAGGCGCTTGAGATCTGTGAGGCGCTGGTGCGCAGCGGCGCGCTGGACATCGTTGTCATCGACTCGGTGGCGGCGCTTGTCCCGCGGGCGGAACTCGACGGCAACATGGGGGAGGCCGTGGTCGGGCTGCACGCCAGGCTGATGAGCCAGGCGATGCGCAAGCTGGCCGGAGCGCTCTCGAAGACCAACACGGTGGCGGTGTTCATCAACCAGCTCCGCGAAAAGGTCGGCATCACCTACGGCAACCCGGAGGTGACCACCGGCGGCCGCGCGCTGAAATTTTACGCCAGCGTGCGCATCGACGTGCGCAAAGGGCAGACCATCGAAGTGGGCGGAGAACCGGTCGGCAACCTCACGAACATCAAGGTGGTCAAAAACAAAACCGCGCCCCCGTTTCGGTTTTGTACGGTGGAGATCCTATACGGACAGGGCATCTCCCACGCGGGGGAACTGCTGGACCTCGGCGAACGGCTGGACCTGGTGCAAAAGAGCGGCGCCTGGTACTCCTGCGGGGAGGTCCGGCTGGGGCAGGGGCGCGACAACGCGCGCGCCTATCTCGACGCGCACCCGGAGCTGGCGGAGGAGATCGAAGCGGGCATCCGGGACAACGCGCTGTCGCTCGTCATGACCAAGGCGGGCAGCAAGAAGGCCGGCCGCGCGCTGACGCCGGCGGGCAAGGGCGTCAAGGTGTCGGTCGACGACGAGACCGACGAGGAGGATTGACTTTATATCCCACAAATTGTAAAATAGAGAAGAAGCGATTGGAGAAAGCAATTGAGGGAGAAAGAGGTGCGTTCGGGGGTGTGAATCTCCCCCCTCGCGGCTTGCGGCCG
>JAITDM010000169.1 GCA_031282535.1 Oscillospiraceae bacterium | reverse complement strand
GGACTACGCGGGCCTCTCGGGCCGGATGGAAGTGCTGCGGACGCTGCGGCAGCGGCAGGAACCCTGCGGGTTCAGCGTCCTCTTTTTAAACGACGCGCTGCGGGACCTGCCCAAGGAGTGCTCGACGGTGAACGAGCTCTCGGCGGACGCCTCCGCCGTCTTCGACAAGGACGACGTCTCCGGCGACCGCACCCGTTTCCGGGCGGAAAGCGCCGCCGGCCTCGACGCGGCGCGCGCGGCCCTCGTGCTGGCCAACACCCAGCTCGACATCCAGAGCGAGCGTTACGCGCTGCCGTCCCTCATCACCTTTTTGGGTCTCTTCGGCGTGGGCAAGGTGGAACACTTAAATGCGCTCACCCGCTGGAAGGAAAACAACCCCGCCAACAGCCTCCAGGCGCCGGTGGGCCTGACGGCGGACGGGGAGATCTTCACGCTGGACCTGCACGAAAAATTCCACGGCCCCCACGGCCTGATCGCCGGGATGACGGGCTCCGGGAAGAGCGAGTTCATCATGACATTCATCCTCTCCCTGGCCGTCAACTACCGCCCGGACGAGGTCGCCTTCATCCTGATCGACTACAAGGGCGGCGGCCTGGCCGGCGCGTTTGAGGACCCGGACAAGGGCCTCCGCCTGCCCCACCTGGCCGGCACCATCACGAACCTGGACGGCGCGGCGGTCAAGCGGTCGCTGATCTCGATCCAGAGCGAACTGCGGAGGCGGCAGCGGATCTTCCGCGAGGCGCGGCCGCTTTCGAACGAGGGCACCATCGACATCTACAAGTACCAGATGATGTACCGCTCCGGCCTGGTGACGACGCCTGTCCCCCATCTGTTCATCATCTCCGACGAGTTCGCCGAACTCAAGACCCAGCAGCCGGAGTTCATGGAGCAGCTCATCAGCGCGGCGCGGATCGGCCGCGGCCTGGGGATCCACCTGATCCTCGCCACCCAGAAGCCGTCCGGCGTCGTGGACGACCAGATCTGGAGCAACAGCCGCGCCCGCGTCTGCCTCAAGGTGCAGGAGAAGGCGGACAGCATGGACATGCTGAAGCGCCCCGACGCGGTGCACCTGTCGGAAACCGGGCGCTTTTATCTCCAGGTCGGCTTCCACGAACTCTTCGCGCTGGGGCAGGCCGCCTGGTGCGGCGCGCCCTATGTGCCCTCCGACGAGGTGGAACGCAACCGGGACGACGGCATCACGGTGGTGGACCATCTGGGCCGTGCCGTGGCGGAGGCCAAGCCGAAACCCCGGCGGGGCCCGGCGGGCCACACGGCGACGCAGATCACGTCCGTCGTCCAATACCTCTCCACGCTGGCGGAGGAGGAACATGTGTCGGCCCACCCGCTGTGGCTGCCGGCCATCCCGCCCATCGTTCTGCTCGACGACCTCAGGCGCAAGTACGCCTATGCCGCCGAACCCTTCGCACTGGACCCGGTCATCGGCGAATACGACGACCCGTTCAACCAGCGCCAGGGCCTCCTCACGCTGCCGCTCAGCCGCGAGGGCAACGCCGTGATCTTCGGCGCGGCCGGCAGCGGGAAGACGACGCTGCTCAACACCCTCCTCTGCGGCCTGCTCTCCGACTACGGCGCCGACCGTCTCCATGTGTACCTGATCGACTTGGGCGCCGAGACGCTGCGGGCGTTTGAGCAGGCCCCCCAGGTGGGCGGCGTCCTCTTCTCGCACGACGAGGAACGGATCCGCAATCTGCTGCGGATGCTGGTGGCGGAGATCGCCGACCGCAAGCGCCGTTTCGCCGAATTCGGCGGCGAATTCGCCTCCTACTGCGCCGCCGGCGGCGAGCCGACGCCCGCCGTTTTGCTGATCGTGCGCAACTACCTGGCCTTCATCGAACAGTTTGAATCCTACGAGGACGGGTTGCTGCAGATCGCCCGCGAGGGGGTCGGCTACGGCGTCCACGTCATCCTGACCGGCAACGCCCCCCACGCGGTGCGCTACCGGATGCTGCAAAATTTCCGGCAGACCATCGTCTTGCAGCTGAACGACCGCTCCGATTATTTCGGCGCGCTTGGCAACACCGACGGCGTGTACCCCTCGAAGCTCAAGGGGCGCGGTCTCGTGCGGCTGGACAAGGTCTATGAGTTTCAGTCGGCCGTGTTCGGGCCGGACACCTCGCAAAAGGCCCTCCGCGCCTTCTGCGCCGGTCTGGCCGGGCGCGGCCGCACGGCGGCGGCGCCGCCCGTGCCCGTTTTGCCGGCGCGCGTGGACGCCGCCTTTGTCCGCGGCGCGGTGCGCTCCCCGGCCGCGCTGCCGGTGGGGGTGGACAAACAGAGCCTCCAGTTTGTGACCGTCGATCTGCAGTCGGCGGTGGCGGTCTGGCTGTCGGCGCGTGATCTCTTCTCGCTGGCCGGCCCGGCGCGGGGGTTGGCGGAGACGGCCGCGCTGCTGCCGGACGTACACACCGCAGTGTGGGACGCGGGGGATCTCTTCCCGCAGACCGACGCCGCGTACGAATGCGTGGCACACGATTTTGAGACCCAGGTGCGCCGTCTCTTCGAGGAGATGGTGCGACGCAACAACACCTACAAGACCGCCTCCGGCGGCGCGGCCTTCCCGATGGCGCTGTATGTGATCGTCTCCCTCAGTCACCTGCTGGAGCAGCTCTCCGGCGACGGGCAGGACAAGCTGCGGGTCCTCCTGGAGAAGGCGGAGGGCGCGTACAACATCCGCTTTGCCGTCTGCGACACGGTGCACGGGTTCGGCGCCGTCTCCTCCGACGGCTGGTACAAGCGCCACATGGCCGGGGCCGACGGCGTCTGGGTGGGCGGCGGTCTCGCCGACCAGTACGTCTTTCCGTTTTCGAAGGTCTCCGCCGGCCTGTACGAGGAGGTGGAGGACGGTTTCGGCTACGTGCTGCGCCGGGGGCGGCCGGTCCTGTCTAAGCTGCTCACCGCCCTGGGCCCGGAGGGGAGTGATCCGCCATGAACAAGCTGCTGATCGAAGTCTATCTGCCGGCCGCCGGGCGCTCCTTTGACGTATCCATCCCGTCCGCCCTGCCGCTTTATGAGGTGACGGCGCTCGTGTCAAAGGCGCTGTCCGAGCTCTCGGAGGGTCTCTTTGTCGCCAACGCGTCCACGGTGCTCTGCGACCGGCAGACGGGCGAGATTCTGGACGCGCGCATGACCGCGGCGGAAGCCGGCTTGTATAACGGCGCCGGGCTCATGCTGATCTGATAGTGTTTCGCCCCGGCGACCCCGTCCGGCGGACAAAATAAGAGGCGCTCTTGACAAAAATAGGGCGAATTGGGGCTGTACTTTATGATCGGAATGTAGTATAATGCGGTTGTAGGCGCTTTTTTGTCTGTATATATTCAGGATATATACAAAATATGGTCAGGATATGTGTACAAAAGAGAGGGAAAAGCATGTCAAGAGGACAGATTCTCGTAGACATCGCACAACTGGAGAGTGCGGCCGTCAAGATGGAATCGTTGGCGGAGTCATACCGGAACGACTATCTGCGCCTGTTTCAGACGATCCAGGACCTGCGCTACGTCTGGTCCGGGCAGGACAACGCCGTATTCACGCACCAAATCGAGGGGTTCGGGGGCGACTTCAGGCAGCTGGAGATGCTTTTGCGGGAGTACGCCGGTTTTTTGAAGAAGAGCGCCCGCGCCTACCGAGAGACCCAGGAAAACATTCGCAGCTCCGTGCAGTCGCTGTCGCGGAGCGCCTGGTGAGAGTGAGGATGGGTTATGTCAGACATCAAGATTTCGTTCGAGGAAGTCAAAGAAAAGGCCAATCGCATACGCGCCCTCAACGACGCGTTGACGCAGACGCTGCATCACATCAAGACCACCGTCCACGGTTTGGAGAGTCAATGGACCAGCGACGCGTCGGACGTTTTGCGCGCCAAGATCACCGCGATGCAGCCCCGTTTTGACGCGCACCGCGATGTGATCGAGTCATACGCGCGTTTTTTGGAGAGCACCGTCTCGCAGTACGCGGCGCTGGAGCGCACCATCAGCAGCAACGCGGGGCAGTTCTTATGAGGATGCCCATGGCGTGTACAGGCAGGTTTGGGGTCATTTGGAGGTGATTTTGCATGCCGGCCAACGTTATTTTGGCTGCCTCCCAGGTGAAGGTGGTCGGGGAACAAGCCGATACCATTCGGGTGCTCAGAGAAGAACTCGCCGCGTACAGCGCAAAATTAAACGCCGCGTGGATCTCCTCTGAGATGAAACCAATCAATCATATCATTGAAGATCTGCAGCGTCAATTCGACGACCTGGCCGGTCGGCTCGACGTGCTGCAAACGACCATGCAGGACGGCGTCTCCCAATTGGCCGAACGGGAAATTTTGTGGTGACGTGACGCCAGCGACAACGTGTGCGGCGCAAAGCCGGTAAAGAAAAAGAGGGAGGGACCCATGTCGTACATACACATCCGTTTCTCCGATGTGCAAAAAGCCAACGTCGATCTGTATATGATCTATCGCCGTCTGCAGATCATGGGGGACAGTTTGGAGCTTCTGGCGCGCCAGTTGCTCCCCGAGCTTGCCTCCCGCGAGGACATCGCAGCCGGGTTTCAGAACATCCAGACCTCGCTGAGCGGCATTTTGCTGAAGATCAACCGCCTGCACCACCTGACGGACATGGCGGTGTCGAGCTACGAACAGACGGAATCCGGTCTGCGCGAATACGGTGGCGCCGACGCCCCCGCGGAGCCCGCCCCGGAGTGATCCGGGTTGTTCCGGACGGTCCGGATCCATCTGGAAGAAAAAGGCATAAAATTTTGGTTGACAAACGGAAAAACGCGGCGTATACTGTAAAGCAAATCTGCCGAAATGCGATGACAGGGCGCAAGCGGTCCACGGGCGTGGCACAGAGAACTGCCGTTTGGTGAGAGGCAGCGCACAAAGGTGGTCCCGCACTCCCCCTTGAGCAGTCAGCTGAACCCGCCGCCTTCGGGCGCGCGGCAGTAGGTGCGACCGGGTCTCCCGCCGTTATCATGGGAAGGCATTGTGGCGCGTCCCTTTGGGCGCTATCCGTCACGATGCGCTGAGTGGGAACGTTGTTCCAAACGAGAGTGGTACCGCGGAGATGTCATATCTTCGTCTCTTGTAATGCACAGGAGGCGAAGTTTTTTTTGCCTCCTGCCACCCGGATTCCACAGTTTACACAATGATTGTCAGGAGGTTTTGTCTATGAAAATCGCATTTTCCACACTGGCCTGCCCCAACTGGAGCTTTTCGGACGTCACCGCCGCCGCGAAGGACTTCGGCTTCGACGGCATTGAGATCCGCGGTTTGGGCGAGGACATCTACGCCGTGCGCGCGCAGCCCTTCTCCGAACGCGAGATCGAGACCACCATCCGGCGGCTGGCCTCCCTGCGCCTCACCATCGCCTGTTTCTCCTCCCACGCCTGCCTGAAATTTGCGGACCGCCGGGCCGAAAACATTGAGATCGTCACGGAATACATCCTTTTGGCGAGCCGTCTCGGCACGCCCTTCGTGCGCATTTTGGCCGACCTGGACGTCCGGCCGGACGGCGCCGCGGTGGACGACGAAGAGGTCCTCTCGCAGCTGCAGGCCCTCGCCCCCATCGCCGCAGAACACGGCGTCACCCTGCTGGTCGAGACGAACGGCGTCTACAGCGACACAGCCCGGCTGAGCGCCTTGCTGGAACGCGTGGCCCACGACGCGGTGGCCGCCCTCTGGGACATGCACCACCCGTACCGCTTTGCGCACGAGACGCCGGAGCAGACGGTGCAAAACCTCGGGGCCTTCATCAAGTACGTCCACGTGAAGGACTCCGTCGTGGAGGACGGGACGATCCGCTACCGCCTGATGGGCCAGGGCGATCTGCCCGTCGACGAGATGATCGGCGCGCTGCGCTCCATCAACTACGACGGTTATATTTCGCTCGAGTGGGTCAAGCGCTGGGCCAGCGACCTGGAGGACGCCGGCGTCGTCATCCCGCACTACGCGTACTACATGAGCCGCTACACCGAGACGCCGAACAGCCATGAACGGCTCTTCAGCAACCGGGCGGGCACCGGTCACTTCATTTGGGAGAAGGAGACCCTCATCGATCTCACGTTCCCGCAGCTCCTCGACAGGATCGTCGAGGAATTCCCCGACCAGTACGCCTTCCGCTACACGGTCCTCGACTACACGCGGACCTACCGCGAGTTTCGGGACGATGTGGACCTCTTTGCCCGTTCGCTCATCTCTCTGGGGGTAAAGCGGGGCGACAAGGTGGCCATCTGGGCCACGAACGTGCCGGCCTGGTACATCACCTTCTGGGCCGCCACCAAGATCGGCGCCATTTTGGTCACCGTCAACACCGCCTACAAGATCCACGAGGCGGAGTACCTGCTGCGCCAGTCCGACACGCACACCCTCGTCATGGTGGACGGCTACAAGGACTCCGATTACCGGGGCATCATCCAGGAGCTCTGCCCGGAGCTCGCCGCCCACAAGGCGGGCGAACCGCTGCACGCCAAGCGCCTTCCTTTCCTGCGCCATGTCGTCGCCACCGACACCCCCCTGCCCGGCTGCCTCACCTGGGACGAGGCGCTGCTGGCCGCCGAGCGGACGCCGATCGAGGCCGTCCACCAGCGCATGGCGACGATCAGCCGCCACGACGTGTGCAACATGCAGTACACCTCCGGCACGACCGGGTTCCCCAAAGGCGTCATGCTGACCCACTACAACGTGGTGAACAACGGCAAAAACATCGGCGACCGCATGGATCTCTCCACGGCGGACCGGCTGATGATCCACGTGCCGATGTTCCACTGTTTCGGCATGGTGCTGGCGATGACCGCCGCCGTGACGCACGGCGTCACGATGTGCCCGCAGCCCTATTTCTCGCCCAAGCAGTCCCTCGACTGCATCACCCGGGAAAAGATCACGGCTTTCCACGGTGTGCCGACGATGTTCATCGCGATGCTGGAACACGAGGATTTCTCGAAGACGGATTTCTCCCACATGCGCACGGGCATCATGGCCGGCAGCCCCTGCCCCGTCAAGGTCATGCGGGACGTGGTTGAGCAGATGCGCATGACGGAGATCACGAGTGTGTTTGGGCAGACCGAATCCTCGCCCGGCTGCACGATGTCGAATTCCGACGACTCGATCGAGGTCAAAGTGAACACGGTCGGCGGTCCGCTGCCGGGCATTGAGTGCAAGGTCGTGGACCCCCAGACGGGGGAGGATCTGCCCGACGACGCGGACGGCGAGTTTGTGGCCCGGGGCTACAACATCATGAAGGGTTACTACAAGATGCCCGCGGCCACCGCGGCCGCCATCGACGCCGACGGCTGGCTGCACACGGGCGACCTGGCCCGCCGCCGCCCGGACGGCAACTACAAGATCACCGGCCGCATCAAGGACATGATCATCCGCGGCGGCGAGAACATCTACCCGAAGGAGATCGAGGATTTCATCTACACCTATGAAAAGGTGAAGGACGTACAGGTCATCGGCGTACCGGACAAGCAATACGGCGAGGAGATCATGGCCTGCGTGGTCCTAAAAGAGGGTGTCGAGGCCACCGAAGCGGAGATCCAGGACTTTGTCCGCAGCCACATGGCCCGGCACAAGACGCCGCGGTACGTGCGTTTTGTAGACGACTTCCCGATGAACGCCGCGGGCAAAATCCTGAAGTACAAGATGGTCGAAGAGGCCATCGAATTCCTGGGCCTCCAGGAGGCCAGCAAGATCGAAACGGCTTAGACAACTGAGAGGGGCGTTTTCATATGCCGCGCATTCAATCAAACACCGATGAAATGCTGAGCGGAAAACTCGAACTCTATCATCTGCTCGACGAGGGGCGCTCGGCGGCCAAAGCAGAGCGCAAGCGTCCGTATGCGGATGTTTTCAACGACATCGAACAGGACATCGCCGATGGAGATTTAGCGCGGAAAAACACCTTATAACCCATTTGTCGAGATTCAATATATGGAAAATTCAGGCGGACACATTGTTTTTCAATGCGTCCGCCTGAATTGCATCCACCGTCGTCGTAGGGGACGCCGCCTTCGGCGTCCCGCCGTGAATCTTATTCCCCCGTGATCGCCTCAAGGATCAATATATAGTCCCCCACGTTCACCGTGCCGTTTCCGTCCACGTCGGCCGCTTTCGCGGTCTCCCAGCCTGTGTCGTCGGCCTTCGCCCGGTAGTACCCCTGCGCCCACGCGAGGTCGGCGAGGTTCGTGCGGCCGTCCCGGTTGAAGTCATAAGGGCCGTAGAACTCTGTCCGCGCCGTGTCGGGGTCGGCGGGGGCCACGCGCAGGCCGACCGACGGGTACGACGCGGCTTCGACCTCTTCAATCTTCACCGCCGCCGCGCCGGACACGTCCTCTTTGACGACAAAGTTCAGTACAATGACAGGCGTCGCCTCGTCCGCGGTCAGCCCCTCCGTGCCGTCCAGCCACGACACCGTCACGCCGCCGTCCTCTTCCGCCAGCACCGCAGCGCCGCTTTGCCCCTGCGCGCTCACAAACCGGAGCGCGGCCTCGTCGTATGTATACCGCACGCGGACCGCCGCCAGCGCGCTCGCGTCGCGCACGGAGACGACATAGCGCACCGGCTGCCCCGGCCGCGCGCTCTCCGGCCCGGCGATGGACACGCGCAGTTCCGGGTACGCGTCGCCCGGGTCCGAACCGCTCACAAGCACCAGCCCAAAGATCGCGCTCTGGAGCCCGCCGATGGCCGCGCCGATCTTCGAGGCCGGCGCGCCGGCCTCGGCCAGCACGCTCTGTGCCTGGGCAGCCGCCGCCTGCAGGGCCGCCCAGCTCTCCGGCGTGTAGAGCGACTCGCGCAGGCTGCCGGCCGTGTCCAGTCGCCTTTGCAGGTTTTCCTTTGTGTATGTCGCCGCATTCGGGTCCTCTTCTTCCGGCGCGGCGATCGCCGCCCGTAGCTTGACGGACTGCGCCGCTATGACCGCCGCGAGACTGCCGCCGCCCGCGATCACCTCCGCCTTTGCTGTGGCAATCGCCGTTTGGAGCGCTTCCCAGCGCTCGGCCGTATACGCGCTTTCATCCCCAATGCCGCCGAAGACGCTGCTTTCTTTTTCGTCCGTCAGCTTGGCGTTGGAATAGAGTGTGCCGAAAAGGTTGTTCCCGCCGTCGGTCACCGCGGCGGTGACGCCCGTCTGGCCCAAATTGGCGTCCTTGCAAACCGCGCCGGCATCGGTGGACGGGACGGAACCGATGACGGTCACACCCGTCAGGCTGCCCAACGCGCCGGCCGACAGCAGCAAGCCGCTGCCGGTTTTCGCCTGATTGCCTATGAAAACGCAGTTCTCCGCCACAATTGACTGGCCGCCGCTCACGGCGATGCCGTAAATCGAGGTCGGCCCGACTTGAAACACCGCCGTGTACTCGGCGCCGTACTTCCTGACCTCGGCGGTGGGGATCAGCATGCCGTTCATCATCGAGGGCTGGTCGGCGTTCGCGTTCCACAGCGCGGCCGGCACGGTCAGCGTTTCGTCCGGCGTGGCCGCCGTCCCCGCCGCCGCATTCACCAGCGCCGCAGCCACAGCCTGCTTGATGCCGCCGCTCGAAAGGGTGGCCCCGCTCACCACGTCCACACCGTCCACGCTTTGTTTTTCCAATATTTGGGCGGGAACGCTTTTGACGCCGTAGGCGCCGCCAAAGGCCATGTTCCAGAACTGCGCCGTCTGGTTGTGCGCCCCGGCAAATATCTTGACGATTTCGCTTTCACTCGTCTGCACAAACACCTGAATGTCCGCGCCGCCCGGGTTGTCGGCATACCCCTGCCCCACGCCGCTGTAGATGCCGGGGACATAGCCCGTGGGTTCGGGATCGTCAAGTGAGACGAGGGCGCTCCAATCCAAGACGACTCTGGCGTACTGCGAGCCGCTGCCGGGCTGGATCGCTTCCATGATGGGGACATAGACCTGGATCCATGTCGTGCCCTCGCCTAGGACCACCGGGATGGAGACGTCCTTGGGGTAGGATTTGCCCTTCATGCGGGCGTCGGTGCCCGTCTCCGGGTCGTTGAACGCGTCGGTCACGTCGTGGTAGCTGCTCACCGCCGCGGGGCTTGTGTCCATGCTGATCACGCCGCTCTCATTGCGGTAATTGCTCCCAACGTACAGTTCTCCCAGGTACCCGGTCAGAGCCCCGACACTCAGGGGCTTCAGCGCAAAGGACAGGCGCGCCCGGCCCTCCTCGACGGTCAGCTTCACCGTGTCCTTGTTGACCGCGCTGTCGGCCATCGAGAGCTGGGCGCTCACGGCGTGCATGACCGTGAGCGACAGCGTGTACACACCGTCGGCGACGGGGTCGTCCGCCAGCGAGGCGACCGGCGCCGCGGCCAGCAGTACGATGACCGCCAGCAGCAGAGACCCCACCCTGCCAGCCGGATGAAACTGTCCATACTGTCTCCCATTTTTTTGGTTTTTTGTCCGCTGCCTG
>JAITDM010000046.1 GCA_031282535.1 Oscillospiraceae bacterium | reverse complement strand
GATCTTGCGCTTGCGCTCCGGGTCGGAAACACCCGCGAGCTTCTCCAAAAACCGCTCCCGCGCGTCCGCTACAATCAGCCGTATGCCAAACTGCCCCTCAAAGGTGGTCTGCACCTGTTCGGCCTCCCCCTTGCGCAGCAGACCGTGGTCCACAAAGATGCAGACGAGCTGCTCGCCCACCGCGCGGTGCAACAGCGCGGCGGCCACCGAGGAGTCCACACCGCCGGACAGCGCGCACAGTACGTTGCGCGCCCCAATGCGCGTCCGCAGACCGCGCACGGCGTTTTCAATGAACGAGGACATGACCCACTCCCCATGACAGCCGCAGAGCTCATACAGGAACCGCCGCAGCACCCGCTCCCCCTCCGGCGTGTGGGAGACCTCCGGGTGGAACTGCACGGCGTACAGCCCCCGCGCCGGGTCCTCCATCGCCGCCACCGGGCAGTCCGGGGTCGTCGCCGTGATCTGAAACCCGTCCGGCACTTCGAAAATGCTGTTGCCGTGGCTCATCCAACAGACCGTCTCCGCCGGCACGTCGGCCAGCAGCCGGCTGCCGGACCGGACATGGAGCATGACGTTTCCGTATTCGCCCACACCCGCGCGGCGCACCGTCCCGCCCAGCGCATAGGCCATCCACTGGGCCCCGTAACAGATGCCCAGCACCGGGATACCCAGCGAAAACAGTGCGGCGTCACAGCCGGGCGCGCCGGGCGCGAAGACATCGTCCGGACCGCCGGTGAGGATGATCCCCCGATATCCGCCGCCCCGGATCTCCTCCAGCGCGGTCCTGTGGGAACGCACCTCGGAATAGACGCGGCACTCACGCACCCGCCGCGCGATGACCTGGCTGTACTGCCCGCCAAAATCCAGCACCAACACTTTCTCCATGATTCATAAAATCCTTTCACAACTTCACGATCCCGCCTATCCGCGGTCCAGGTGTCAAAAGTCCCGCCCGCCGCCTCCATGCGACGGGCTGCTGTGTCAGAGAACGGACGACCCGATGGCGCGGCGGACGGGGATGCCCCGCCCGGCCAGATACTGTTTGAGCGCCCAGATGTCGAGTTCACCAAAATGAAACAGGCTGGCCGCCAGCACGGCGTCCGCCCGGCCGCAGGTCAGCGCGTCGTAAAAGTGCGCCGGCGTCCCGGCGCCGCCGGAGGCAATCACCGGCACATGCACCGCCTGGGAGACGAGGGCGGTGATCTCCACATCGTAGCCGTCCCGGCCGCCGTCGGCGTCGATCGAGGTCAGCAGGATCTCGCCCGCGCCGCGCCGCGCCACCTCCCGCGCCCAATCCAGCGCGTCCCGCCCCGTCGGGCGGCTGCCGCCGTGGGTGAACACCTCCCAGCGCCCGCCCCCGCGGCGGAGTACGTCGATGGATATGACGATGCACTGGGCGCCAAAACGCCGCGAGGCGCGGTCGATGAGGTCCGGCGTCTGCACGGCGGCCGTGTTGATCCCCACCTTGTCGGCCCCGCTGCGCAGGATGTCCCGGATGTCCTCCAGCGTGCGGATGCCGCCGCCCACCGTGAAGGGGATGAAGACCTCGCGGGCCGTGCGCTCCACCATCGACAGCAGCGTGCCCCGGTTTTCCCGGGAGGCCTTGATGTCCAAAAAGACCAGCTCGTCCGCGCCCTTCCCGTCGTACCGGCGGGCCGCCTCCACCGGGTCCCCCGCGTCGCGGAGGTCCTCAAAGGAGACGCCCTTCACCACACGGCCCTCGGCCACGTCCAGACAGGGGATGATCCGTTTCGTCAGCACGGCGTTCCCTCCCAGCGCGCAAAGTTGCGCAGCAGCGCGAGCCCGGCCCGGCCGCTCTTCTCCGGGTGGAACTGTACCCCATACAGCCCGCCCCGCCCGGCCGCCGAATAGAAGACGCCGCCGTACTCCGTCTCGGCCACGGCGTGTGTCCGCTCGTAAAGCGCGAAGCTGTGGACAAAGTACATCTCCACCCCCGCCGGCAGACCCGCGAAGAGCGGACAGTCCGGCTCGCAGACGAGACTGTTCCACCCCATGTGCGGCACCTTGCCGGCCTCTTTTGGAAATTTTTGGAATATCCCAGGGAAGAGTCCCAGCCCCGGCACGCCGGGGGCCTCCTCGCTGCCCGCGAACAGGAGCTGCATCCCCAGGCAGATCCCCAAAAACGGACGGCCGTCCCCGGCCCGGCGGGCCAGGACTTCCATCAGTGCCTTTTCCCGCAGCCGGTCGCAGGCATCCCCGAAGGCGCCCACGCCGGGCAGCACCACGTGGCCGGCCCGCTCGATCTCGTCCGCCCGGTCCGTAATCACGGACGGCACCCCGAGATGCGCGAAGGCCTTCTCTACGCTGTGCAGATTCCCCATGCCATAATCCACAATGGCGATCAAACAACCACCCCCGGGCCAAGGCAGCGCCGCACAATGCGTCCCGGATGATTTGCGCGGTATTGCCCCCAAATTTTGAGGCCCGCCGCCGGGCCAAATCCGGCATGACGGCGGGCGCGTGTTGTGGTATAATACTGTCAGCCGATTTCAGCGGCCGGGCTTTATCTCGGAGATCAGCTCCTCGTAGGTCGCGTCCAGCAGCGTCTGGCTGCGGCTCATGGCGCTGAGGGTCGCGATGATGATCTCATTCTCCGCGGGCAGCAACAGCATCCGCTGGATGAGGTCGTCGGGGTCCACGTCGTCCGGCCCGGCTTCCAGGATGCAGGTGGCCTCCAGCGCCTTCCCCCCCGCGACGTCGATGAATTTCACGTCCTCGTCGCGGAACCCCGGCATGTTCTGCTCCAGCCGCTCCCGGGATATGTCGTCGAAGACCTCGCTGCGGATGTCCGACAACTCCTGCTCCGCCGTCACCGTCGCCAGAATGGAGACGGCGATCTGTTCGTGCTCGCTGTCCACGCCCTGGTAATGGACAAACATGTCCTCGACGATCTTTTGGAACCCGTCGAGGTCCGGGAAGCTGTAAACTTCATCGGGCGGCGCGATGGAGGGCAGCGGCTGGGGCGTGGGCGCGTCGGTGGGTCCGGGCTGCGTGGAGGGCTCCGGCGGCGCGGAGCTGGGGTTGGCGCTGGGGTTGGGACTCACATCTTCCTCATTGGGCCCGCAGGCCGCGGCCAGGGTCAGCAGCAGCAGCGCCGCCAACAACACTGCGATCTTCTTTTTCATATTGTCTTCTCCTATCCATCCTAATATGTTTTCCATATGTTTTCCGATTTGGGTTTACGGGTTGGACTCCTCGCGGGCGATCAGCCGGTAGAGCGTGGAGAGCCCGATGCCGAGTTCCTTGGCGGCCCGCCGTTTGCCCTCCACCGTGTGCCCGTAGACGGCCAGCGCCGCCTCGATGCGCTGCCGGTTGAAGTCCAGCCGCATGTCCTGCAGGCTCTCCTTCGCCCGGGGCTTCTCCGCCTCGAAAAACGGCAGGTGCGCCGGCTGGATGAACCCCTTCGCGCAGCGCCCCACGGCCTCGGTCACGACCGCTTCGAGTTCCCGGACATTGTCCGGCCACGCGTGCCGCACCAGGGCGTGGCTCGCCTCGTCGGAGAACCCTTCGATGTCCCCGTTTTTGGGGATACGCGCCAGAAACCATCCGGCCAGCGGCAGGATGTCGTCCGGCCGCTCCCGCAACGGCGGTATGTTCAGCGACATGACGGCCAGCTGGTCGTGGAGCGTCTGCTCAAACCGGCCGTCCGCCAGCACCTCCTCGAAGGACGGCGGCCCGGAGGCGAAAAAGCGGACCGACACCGGCGCCTCGTCCAGCGTCCTGTGCCGGATCACCTCGGACAGATGGCGCTGCGCCGACATCGGCAGACAGTGGACGTCCTTCAGGTAGAGACTCCCGGAGGACATGCTGCGCAGCACACCCGGCCGGCTCTCGCTCCCGAACAGGAGCCTCTGCGCCCCCTTCTCGTCCACCGTGCGGCAGTCGACTTCCACAAACGGGGTGTCCGGCGTGTTTTGGATCGCATGGAGCGCCCGCGCGAAGGAGGACCGCCCCGTCCCCGGTTCCCCGAGAAAGAGCACCGGCGTCCCGAATTGGCTCAGGCGCTCGAGCTGCGTCCACACCGCCTCCATCGCCTTGCTGGCATATGGCAGCACATCGTAGCGGCCCAGCCGCGGGATGTCCGGGCGCAACAGGAACAGCGCCCCCATCGTGACCGTCTCGCTGCGCACGATGTAGACCTCGGCCTGCCCCGTCAGCGTCCCCTCCTCCGTCGTGAACGTGACCCAGCCGCCCACCGCCGCCGTCCCACCGAGGCATTTTTGGACGATCGGCAGGCTCGCGATGTCACACTCGTACAACGAGGGCTCACACGCCTCTCCCATCGGGTTTACATAGGCCGCCTCCCCCTCCCGGTTGAGCAGCGCCACGGGACAGGGGATGGCGTCCAACACGCCAAACAACAATGTTTGTTCGGCCTCACGGTAATCCTCGCTCATACGTCTCACCCCATACGTTTTCCATCCGGATCTCTCACTTTTGCCGGATTTGGTATCACACACACAGTGCCACACGGCCGCCGTTTCCCCGGCGTCGCACCGGCGTCACAACGTGCCGCACTGAGAATCGAGGAATCGCTATGCGCAAACCGCTTCGCGCGCTGGTCGCGGCGCTGATGTTTCCCGCTCTGTATCTGTTGTCCCAGCTCTTTGTCTCCCAGGTCGCCGCCATCGTCTTCACCCTGCGCGCGCCGCCCGACCTGGACAAGGAGGCCCTGGCCGCGCAGTTCGCCGATTTCTTTGCGCGGTGGCAGCTGCCAATGGCGGCGCTGGCCGCTTTTCTCATGCTGCTGATCGTCCTGCTGGCGACGCGGCGCATCCGGCTCGCGGCGCCGCCGATGGGCTTTGTGCCGCTGCGGATGTCCCGGATCCCGCTGCTCATCATCGCCGGGCTCTCGCTGCATCTGACGATCATCGCCGGGCTCTCGCTGCTGCCCATCCCGGAGACCCTCTGGGCCGAAAACAACCGCGTCAGCGAGATGCTGAGCAGCCACGGCCCCCTCGGCAGCTTTTTGACGGGCTGCCTGCTGCTGCCCTTCACCGAAGAGGTGGTTTTCCGCGGCGTGGGATACCGGATTTTGCGCGGCGGGTTCCCGGTCCGAGCGGCCGTCGTGCTCCAGGCGCTGATCTTTGCCGCCTTCCACCTGAACTGGCTCCAGAGCTTCTATGTGTTCCCGGTGGCCATCGTGCTGGGCCTCGTCTACGAGTGGAGCGGCTCTCTGCTGGCCCCGGTGCTGCTCCACGTGGCCTTCAACAGCGCGGGTTTCGCGCTGTCCCTGATGTCCCCGGGGATCCCCGTCTACCTCTGCATGGGCGGCGCGCTCGGTGTTTTTTACACCCTGCGCGCGCTGTACCTCCGCCGGGCGCCGTACGCCGTACGCGGACGGGACAGTCGGGACCATCCCCTTTGACCCTCCGCGGGCGGCTACGGCCGCGGCGCCAGCAGACCGCTCTGCGCCAGCGAGACATAGTCCCCGTCGGCCACGATGATGTGATCGATCAGCGGGATGCCGACCGCGTCCAGCGCCCCCCGGAGCCGGCGCGTGGTCTCCTCGTCTTCCGGGGAGGGCAGCGCGATGCCGGAGAGATGGTTGTGCGCCAGGATGACGCCGGCCGCGTTGACGGACAGCGCCGTCTCCACCACCCGCCGCGCGCCCACCTGCGCCGCGTTGACGGACCCCTCGAACAGCTGCCGGCAGCAGACGGGCTTGCCCTTGGCGTCCAGGCAGAGCAGATAGACGCACTCGTTCCGGCGCCCGACAAAGCGCGGCAGCAGGTAGGCGCCCGCCTTTTCGGCCGTGTCGAGACAGATACTGTCCGCCCGGCCCGAGATCTGGTAGCGCCGGAAGAGCGCCGGCATCATCGACAGCAGCGCCGCCGTACGGGCCCCCATACCGTCCACCCGGCAGAGCGCCTCCACCGGGGCGTCCAGCACGCCGGCGAGCGAACCGAAGGCGTCGATCAGCCGGTGGGCCAGCGGGTTTACATCGCCCCGCGGGACCGCGTAAAACAGCAGCAGCTCCAGCACGTTGTGCTCGTCGAATCCGTCCAGCCCCTCGGACAAAAACCGGCCGCGCAGCCGTTCCCTGTGCCCGGCGTGCGGATTGTTCACGTCCGGCTGCCCGGTTTTGTGAGGGGCTGACCCGCCCGGCACAGCGCACATTCGTCCGGCTCCCACGAGGGGATGTCCACCTGCACGCAGGCGCACATCGGCACGTCGAACAGCACCTGGCCGCCGCTCCTGTCGACAATGGCGCCCCC
>JAITDM010000036.1 GCA_031282535.1 Oscillospiraceae bacterium | reverse complement strand
ACACGGGATGCCCAGCAGACACGCCTTCCGCCGGATCCGTACGCTGTCCTTCGCGGGGTTGCGCCCCTTCGCGGACGTGGAGATGATGTAGTTGATCCGGCCGCTCTCAAGCAGCGTCAGAGAGTTCTCGCCCGGGGAGTCGTGGATCTTCTGTACCTCCGTCACCGCAAGACCCGCGCGGCGCAGCACGGCCGCCGTGCCCGCCGTGGCGTAGAGCGGAAACTCCATGCTCTCAAATTTCTTCGCGAGATCCGTCACCTCGCCCTTGTCCGTGTCGCGCACCGTGATGAATACACCGCCGTCCTTGCGCATGTTGTAGCCCGCCGCCACAAGTCCCTTGAACAGTGCTTCCTGTAAATTTTTACCAATTCCGAGGACCTCTCCCGTGGATTTCATCTCGGGACCGAGCTGCGTGTCGAGATCCGTGAGCTTCTCAAACGAGAACACCGGGACCTTCACCGCGGTGTAGGGCGGCAGCGGGGCGATGCCCTCCTCGTAGCCCAGGTCGCACAACTTCTCGCCCAAACTCACCCGGGTGGAGAGGTCGCACATGGGGATCCCCGTCACCTTGCTGATGTACGGAACCGTCCGGGAGGCCCGGGGGTTCACCTCGATGACGGCAATCTCGCCCTCCGCGATGATGTATTGCAGATTGACGAGGCCCGACACCCGCAGGGCGGTGCAGATCTTCTTCGTGACCGCCATGATGCGCTCCGCCATGTCGTCGTCGATGTGCGTGGCGGGGTAGACGGCGATGCTGTCGCCGGAGTGGATGCCGGTGCGCTCGATGTGTTCCATGACGCCGGGGATCAAAATGTGCTCGCCGTCGCAGATGGCGTCCACCTCGATCTCCCGGCCGCTCAGGTATTTGTCGATCAGGACAGGGCCCGTCTGCTGCTGGCGCAGGATGATCTCCATGTATTCGAGGATGTCCTCCCGGCCGAAAGCGATGATCATGTTCTGCCCGCCCAGCACATAGGAGGGCCGCATGAGCACCGGGAAACCCAACCGCTCGGCGGCGGCCAGCGCCTCCCCGGCCGTCTGCACGGCGCAGCCCTGGGGACGGCGGACGTCGAGCGACTCCAGCAGCGCGTCGAAACGCTCCCTGTCCTCGCAGATGTCGATGCTGTCACCGGAGGTGCCGATGATCTTCACCCCCCGGGCGTGCAGCTCGCGCGCCAGCTTGATGGCCGTGCCGCCGCCGAAGGCGACGATCACGCCCTCCGGCCGCTCGACCTCGATGACGTGCATCACATCCTCGATGTGCAGCGGCTCAAAATACAGCCGGTCGGCGGTGTCGAAATCGGTGGACACCGTCTCCGGATTGTTGTTTACGACCACAACGTCGTAGCCCAGTTCCTTCAGCGACCAGACGCAGTGCACGCCGGCGTAGTCAAATTCGATCCCCTGGCCGATGCGGATGGGCCCGGAGCCCAGTACCAGGATCCGGGGCCGGCCGCTCTTTTCGACCAACTCCAGCGCCTCGTCCTCCGCGCCGCCCTCCTTCGTGCCGTAGACGCTGTAGAAGTAGGGCGTCTCGGCCGCGAACTCGCCGCCGCAGGTGTCCACCATCTTAAACACGGGCCGCAGCGCGCACGGCGGCTGGGCGCCGGTGAGGGACTCGATCGTCCGGTCGGTAAACCCGAGCCGTTTGGCCTCCACATAGCGCGCCGGGGTGAGCGGCTCTGTCGGCAGCGCGCGCGCGAAACGCACCACGTTTTGCAGCTTGGCGAGGAACCAACGGTCGATCTTCGTGAGCGCGAAGACCTCGTCCATGGCAAAACCCCTCACAAGCGCCTCGCAGACCATAAAGAGCCGCTCGTCCGTGGCGCGGCGCAGCGCCGCGCGGAGTTCGTCGTCGCTCTTCGCGCTAAGGTGCGGCAGCGACAGCGTCTCCGTGCCGATGATGACGCCGCGCACGGCCTTCATGATGGCCAGCTCGAAGGTGTCGGCGATGGACATGACCTCGCCGGTGGCCTTCATCTGCGTGCCAAGTTCTTTCTTCGCGTAGACGAATTTGTCGAAGGGCCACTTGGGAAACTTGACGGCCACATAGTCCACCGTCGGCTCAAAGGCGGCGTATGTGCTGCCCGTGACGGCGTTTACGATCTCGTCCAGCGTGTACCCGATCGCGATCTTGGTCGCCACCTTGGCGATGGGATAGCCCGTCGCCTTGGACGCCAGCGCCGACGAACGGGACACGCGCGGGTTCACCTCGATCACCGCGTACTCGAAAGAGTCCGGGTTCAGCGCAAACTGGCAGTTGCAGCCGCCCTCGACGCCCAGCGCGTGGATGATGTCGAGCGCCGCCCGGCGGAGCATCTGATATTCCTTGTCGGAGAGGGTGACGGCGGGCGCGATGACAATGCTGTCGCCCGTGTGGATGCCGACGGGGTCGAAGTTTTCCATCGAACAGACGGCAATGGCGTTGCCCGCGCGGTCGCGCATCACCTCGAACTCGATCTCCTTCCAGCCCGCCACCGATTTTTCGATCAAAACCTGGCGGATCGGCGAGAGAGACAGCCCGCCCCGCGCGATCTCCCGGAGCTCCCGCTCGTCGGCGGCGATACCGCCCCCGGTGCCGCCCAGCGTAAACGCGGGACGGACGATCACGGGGTAGCCGATGGTCTCCGCCAGGCGGGCGGCCGCCTCCACATCCTGCACGACGTCGGACGGGATGAGCGGCTGGCCGATGCGTTCCATCGTGTCTTTGAACATCTGCCTGTCCTCCGCCCGGTCGATCGTCTCGGGGGAGGAACCGAGCAGCCGCACGCCCATCCGGTCCAGAAACCCGTCCCGGGCGAGCTGCATGCACAGCGTGAGACCCGTCTGCCCGCCGAGACCGGACAGGATGCTGTCCGGCTGCTCCTTCTCGATGATCCGCTTGACCGTCGTCAGGGTGAGCGGCTCGATGTAGATCTTGTCCGCCATGGCATTGTCCGTCATGATCGTGGCCGGGTTCGAGTTGATCAGCACGATCTCGATGCCGTCGGCTTTCAGCGCCCGGCACGCCTGCGTGCCGGCGTAGTCAAACTCGGCGGCCTGACCGATGACGATCGGCCCCGACCCGATGACCAGCACTTTTTGGATGCTCGGATCCAGTGGCATATTCACGCACTCTCCTTCCAGGGACACCGGCGCATTCAGGCCGGTTCCATCAGACGCAGGAACCTATCAAATAGAAAACCGGTGTCGAGCGGACCGCCGCAGGCCTCCGGGTGGAACTGCGCCGAAAACACCG
Source organism: Oscillospiraceae bacterium (assembly GCA_031282535.1). Taxonomy (GTDB): domain Bacteria; phylum Bacillota; class Clostridia; order Oscillospirales; family UBA929; genus JAIRTA01. Next base: position 1,694 of record JAITDM010000036.1, on the reverse strand, counting down.
GGGCATTCACATAGGCAAGACCCTCGCAGGTGTCGTCGTTGACATTGACAAAGAGCTCCCGGGCCACGGCCGGGTCGATGCTGTCGCGGACGACGGCGTACCCGTGGTTTTGGCTTGTGATGTACACAAGGCCCGTCGTCAGATCCTTCACCGGCTGGTTGGCGCCCCGGTGGCCGAACTTGAGCTTTTCCGTCCGAAAACCGCTGGCCAGCGCCAGAAGCTGGTGCCCCAGGCAGATGCCGAAGATGGGGCGGCCGGTCTGCAGCAGCGTACGCAGCGTTTCGATCTCCGCCGGGTTGTCGGCCGGGTCGCCGGGGCCGTTTGAGAGCATGATGCCGTCCGGGTCGACGGCCAGGATGTCCCGCGCGGAGGCGCTGTGGGGGAAGACCCACACGTCGCACCCGCGCCGCACCAGCTCCCGGCGGATGTTCTCCTTCAGCCCGTAGTCCACCAGGGCCACCTTGTACCGGCCCGCCTCGCCGGGGAAGTGGAGGACGGCGCCGGTGGAGACGCCCGCCACCGCGTCGCGCACCCGGTAGGCGCGCAGGGCCTCCCTGTCGACGGACGAGGGGTCGTCCGTCACGGCGCCGTTCATCACGCCGCTCTCCCGAATGATCTTCGTCAGCGCGCGCGTGTCGATGCCGTGCAGACCGATGATGTTTTGGGACTTCAAAAAAGTGTCAAGATCACCTTCACTTCTGAAATTGGAAGGCTCCCGACACCAATGCTTCACAATATAGGCTTTTGCATGCACAAGCCGTCCATGCGAGGGGCCGGTCTCAAAATCGGAAGGAATGACGCCGTAGTTGCCGATCAGAGGGAACGTCTGGACAATGATCTGTCCGTAATAGCTCTTGTCGGTCAATGTCTCCAAATATCCGGTCATACCGGTGGTAAACACCACCTCGCCCAGCGCGCGCCCCCGACAGCCGAACGCTTCCCCCTCAAACACCCTGCCGTTTTCCAGCAGCAGATATGCTGTCATGTTTTTCCCTCCATCCGCCTTGTATGGTTGTCAACAGCCGCCGCTTTCGCAGCCGTGGCCCGTGAAGCACTTGGTGCAAAACGGCAGCACGGCCTTCTCGCACGCGGTCTTCAGGCCCTCGATGCTGATATACCCCAGGCTGTCCGCGCCGATCTTATCCCTGATGGCGTCCAGGTCCATCTTGTTCGCGATCAGATTGTCCTCCGTGTCGATGTCCGTGCCGAAGTAGCAGGCATACCGAAACGGCGGCGACGAGATGCGCATGTGGACCTCCCGCGCGCCCGCCTGTTTCAGCGCGGTGACGATCTTCTCGCTGGTCGTGCCCCGGACGATGGAATCGTCCACCAGCACGATGCTCTTGCCCTGCAAATTGGCCCGCAGAGGGTTCAATTTCATCTTGACGGCGCTCTCGCGCTCCGACTGCGTAGGGAAGATGAAGCTGCGCCCGATGTAGCGGTTTTTGACAAACCCGGAGACGAGCGGCAGACCGCTCGCGCTGGCGTAACCGATCGCGGCCTCAAGGCCGCTGTCGGGCACGCCGCAGACGGCATCCGCCGCCACCGGGTGTTCCCGGGCGAGCACCCGCCCCATGTTGTGGCGCGCCTCGTACACGCTGAGCCCGTCGATGTCGGAATCCGGGCGCGCAAAGTAGACGTACTCGAAGATGCACAGCCCGCTGTTCGGGTCTTTTTTTTGCAAAATCACCTCT
>JAITDM010000084.1 GCA_031282535.1 Oscillospiraceae bacterium | reverse complement strand
CGGGCCAACAGCGACATCAGCTTCACAACGACCTCGTTGTCTCCGTGTGAGAGTGTGAATGTCTCCATCTTGTTCACTTTGAGCCGCAGGTCGTTGGCCTGCGCCGGCGTGATCTTTCCGCGTTCCAGAAATTGGTGGATCACGCGGCGCTCCACGTAGTAGCCCTTCAGCATTTCGTCGTCGCGCAGACGGTGCAGGCGCGCCGTGAAGACATGGGAAAAGTTCTGCTCCATCTTCTCCGCCAGCTCCGCGCGCTCGGTCGCCAAAATGTCCACCAGCTTGTCCGGGTACTCGCCGCGCAGGGCTTGCAGCGTCTCCATAGCCACCTCGGTGTCCACCCGGAACATCTCCTGGAGCTTCCGGCGGCGCTGCTTGACGTCCGCCTCGGAGAGCGCGTGCCGCGGATGGTGCGGCCCGATCCGCGCAAACCACGCGAACAGCGCCATCAGCAGACCCCGCGCCGCCCGGTGGTGAATCACCTCCAGCAGCTCCGTGTAGTCCCGGTATGTCGCGGCGTCGAATTCCTTTTTTTGGTATCTCTGCCGGAGCGCCCTGCGCTCCTCGCCGTACAGCCTGATCCGCAGGGCGCGCAGCTTGGCTGTCTCGGCCCGGTTGCACTCCGCGCGCTCCAGCTTTTGGATCCGCCGCTGGTAATTGCTGATCACGACCTCGGAGACGTCGCCCTCCTGTTTGCGCAGCTGCGCCACGACCTCCTTCAGGATGTCGATCTGCGGATCCCGTTCGATTTGCCCGACGGGGGCCCCCGCGACGACGGGCAGGAACAGCAGCGCGAGCGACAGCGACAGGACGATCACCCCCGCCGTGAGAAAGAGCAGCAGCGGGCGTTCGGCAAAGGACGTGCCGTCGGCGTAGAAAAATGGCAGGGCAAACGCGGTGGCCAAGCTGACCGTGCCCTTCACGCCGGAGAGCGTCAGCACGATCGCGTTTCGCAGCTTTTCCGACCGGCCGGCGCCGAGATCCCCCCGCGCGATCAGGCTCACGCTGCAAAAGCGCACCGCCATCAAAATCAGCGTCAGCAACGCGGCGGTCAGCAGCAGGAATCCGTGGGAATACTGGTCGTCGCTCCAGATGTGGCGGATGATGCCGGGCAATTGTATCCCGAGCAGCAAAAACACGAGGGAGTTCAGCGTAAAACCCACCATGTCCCACATCGTGTGGGTGGTGTCGCCGAGTTCGGCCTCGAAGAGTTCCGTCTGTTTGAACGTCAGCGCCTGCCGGCTGCCGGCCGCGACGGCCGCCAGCACGCCGGAGAGGCCGCAGAGCTCCGCGGTCACATACGACAAAAACGGCATCAGCAGCTCGATCAGCATATAGGCGGACGTGTTCTCGATGGACAGCCGCCGCATGCGCATGGTGACGTGCTGTTTGACGCCGATCAGCGCCAGCCCGACCAGCGCCCCGCCCACCGCCACGAGCAGCAGGCGCAGCGACGCCTCCGCCGCCGAAAAAGTGCCCGTCAGGAGCGCCGCCACCGCGAAATGGAACGCGATGAGACCCGAGGCGTCGTTGATGAGGCCCTCGCCCATCAGGATGCTCATCAGCTTCTCCCCGACTTTGATCCGCGACGACAAAGACGACACGGCCACCACATCCGTCGGCCCCAAAATCGCCCCGAGCGCGAAGCAGGCCGCCGTCGGCAGGGCGGGCACCAGCCAGTGCGCGGCCAGACCCACCGCGAACACCGTGATGAAGACCAGCAAAAACGCCATCAGAAACACGGGCCGCCTGACCCGCCACAGCGACAGCAGATCCGTCTCCTCCGCCTCCCGGAACAGCAGCGGCGCGATCACCAGCACCATAAAGATCTCCGGCTCCAGTTCCAGCGTGCCGCCCGGCAGCGCCAGCCCGAACAGGCAGCCGACGCCGATCTGGCTCAACGTCAGCGGCAGGCGGGGAAACAGATGGTGCAGCACATTGGAGAGCACAATGGCCAACAAAACCACGATGACGATGGTTGTGACTTCCATATCCGCCTCCTTTGCCCGGGCCGGACCCGGGCGCCTCTCGTCGAAGACGCCCCCGTCCTCTCCGCAAACGCCCCGTCCGCCGTGATTCCGCCGTCTTTCGCGGTCTTCCTCTCTTTTGAGTGTACTGTATTTTACCGGTCGCGTCAAGTCGCACCGCCCCGGCCCCTGGAAAATCTCCGCTCCAATTGCGCGCGCGGACGCCCCGTGATACAATAGACGCGTCCCGGCGGGCCGGATCATCCACAAAACGAACAAAGCGGAGGAGGTGGGCGCGATGGGCGTCGGATGGCGGCTGTTTTACCGGCGCGGGCTCTACGACCTCGCCGGCACGCAGGCGCTGTTTTTCCGGGCGATGACGGCCAATGTCCGCCACCACATGGCCCGCTGCCCGGATTACGCGGCGATCCTGCGGCACTGCGGCTTCTCGCCGGACGACATGGCGGCGGTGTACGCGCTCTGCGAGACCTTTCTGCCGGTCCTCGAAGCCGCGCTCGCGCGTCTGCCGGGCGCCGCCGTCCTGCGGGCGGGCGCGACCTTGGAGCGCTACGCCGCCGACCTGGCCGCCGCGCTGGGCGGCCCGCGCGTTTTTTACGGCGCGCGCGCCTGTCTCGCCGCTTGTGAGGACAGCGCGCTCGAGAGCGCGCCCGGCTTCGGCCATGCCTGGGTGCGCCGTCTGCCGCGCGGCGAACTTCTGACCGCGCTGCGTTTGCACAAGGGGCACCTGCAGACCGCCGCGCTGCTCTGCGCCGACGAAGAGCGCCGCGCGCTGGCGGAACTGCTCTTCAAAGCCGGCGCCGTCCGCGTCACCACCGGCGCGCGCATGTCGCGCGCCTACGGCGCCGAGGCCCCCCGCGACGGCGAACACGCGCTCCGGCGGTACATGAAAGTGACCACCCTGGAGGGCTTCGAAGCTTGACAAAAGCACCTGATAGGCATATAATACTGCACAGGAGGTGTTGTTTTATGTCAACAAAAACATTCAGCGTTCGGTTAGACAGCGATATCAAGGATGAATTTGACCGTTTTTGCTATGCCGTTGGAATCAACACGACGACCGCGATCAATATGTTTGTACGTGCGGTCGTACGTGAGCAGCGACTGCCGTTCGACGTCACAACCAAGGGCGACCCGTTTTACAGCGAAAACAATCTGGCGCATCTGCGGCGCGGCGCGGCGGCGTTGGACGCCGGAAAAGGTGTGGAGCACGACATCATAGAGGACAGCGAATGAAGACTGGTCTATCGTATACGAGAAGGCGTTTTGGAAATCAACCAGTGCCGAGGTCATTACGACGACTAAAAACCTAAGTAAAAACTTGGGATTGACGCGGTGTCGAAAATGGAGTATGATATAACAAACTTGCCGCGGCGGGCGCTTCGGGGGGGTCGCCGGATGGAAGCGAAATACGAGCGGCTGCAGGCCGCGCTGGCCGCGCTGGACGGCGTGGCCGTGGCCTTCTCCGGCGGCGTAGATTCTACATTCCTGCTCCATACGGCCCACAGTGTATTGGGCGGCCGCACCCTCGCCGTCACCGCGCGCTCGGCCTCCTTCCCCGCACGGGAACTGCGGGAGGCGTCCGATTTCTGCGCGCGGCGCGGCATCCGCCACGTCATCTGCGACTCCGAGGAACTGGACATCGACGGCTTCGCCCAAAACCCCACAAACCGCTGCTATCTGTGTAAACACGAATTATTTTCCAAAATATGGAATATAGCCCGCGCCCATGCGATCGCGCATGTGGCGGAGGGGTCGAACCGCGACGACGACGGGGACTACCGCCCGGGTCTGCAGGCGGTGGCCGAGCTGGGGGTGCTGAGTCCGCTCCGCGAGGCGGATCTCACGAAAGAAGAGATCCGCGCGCTCTCCCGGCGCGAGGGACTCCCGACGTGGGACAAACAGTCCTTCGCCTGCCTCTCCTCCCGCTTTGTCTACGGCGAGTCCATCACGCGGGAAAAACTCCGGATGGTGGACCGCGCGGAGCAGCTGTTGCTGGATCTCGGATTCCGACAGGTCCGCGTGCGCATCCACGGGACCGTCGCCCGCATCGAGACGGGCGCGGACGAACTGCCGGCGGTCGTCCGGGAGGACAATCGCCGGGTGATCTGCGACGCGTTCAAAGAACTGGGTTTTTCTTACGTGGCGCTCGACCTGCGCGGCTACCGCACCGGCAGCATGAACGAGACGCTGCCCGGCGCGCCGTGACGGCCCGATGGCCGCCGGTTTACATGTCAAATGTCTCGCCCGCCGCCGGCCGGCGATTTGTTTTGCCACCATTGCTTGCTCTGGCTCCCTTCGCTGCGCGACCCGTCCTCCAAACGCGGCCACCATCTTGGCGGCTTCGGGGGTCTGTGCACCGTGGGGAGCAATTTTTTCGGGCTGTTTGAGGCGCCCCGCACGCCGTGGCCGCACGGAGGCCTGTCCTCCGGCCTTGAGGCCCGGCGCCAAAATTTTTCTAGAACATATGTTTCTTTTTGGCCCCGCCTGTGCTATACTGTCCTCATAAGCCACCCCCACCGCTCTTCGCGAAGGAGTGTGACCCACATTGGCGCAGGACTTGATGAAGAAGCTCACCCTGCTCGGCGCGGCGGCCAAGTTCGACGCCTCCTGCGCCTCTTCGGGCGGGGGGCGCGCCGGGCGCAAGGGGCAGCTCGGCAACGCCCACATGGCCGGCATCTGCCACACCTGGGCCGCGGACGGGCGGTGCGTGTCGCTGCTCAAGGTGCTCATGAGCAACGCCTGCCAGTTCGACTGCGCCTACTGCCAGAACCGGCGCTCCGCCGACGTGGAGCGGGCCACGTTCACGCCGGAGGAGCTCTCCGGCCTTGTCATCGAATTTTACCGCCGCAATTATATCGAGGGCCTGTTTCTCAGCTCCGGCGTCTACCGCTCCCCCGACGATACGATGGCGCTCATGATCCGCACGCTGGAAATCCTCCGCCGGGAGCACCGCTTCGGCGGATACATCCACGTCAAGGTCATCCCCGGCGCCTCCCCCGAGCTGGTGGACGCCGTCGGCCTGCTGGCGGACCGGGTCAGCGTGAACATTGAACTGCCCTCGCGCACCTCGCTGTCGCTGCTCGCGCCGCAGAAGGCGCCGGAGAAGATCTTCAGCCCCATGGACTACATCCGCCGCGCCCAGACGATGAACCTGGAGGACCGCCGCCACTTTGCCCACGCGCCGCTCTTCGCGCCGGCCGGGCAGTCCACACAGATGATCGTGGGCGCCACCCCCGACACCGACCTCACGATCCTGCGGCTCTCGCAGGGGCTCTATCGCAAGTACCGGATGAAACGGGTCTATTTTTCCGCCTATATCCCGGTGGGCACGCACCCCGCCCTGCCGCCCGGCGGCAGCCAGGTGCCGCTGCTGCGCGAACACCGGCTCTACCAGGCCGACTGGCTCATGCGTTTCTATGACTTCACGCCGGACGAGCTGCTCTCGGAAGCGGACCCCCTGCTGGACAGCACGCTCGACCCCAAGTGCGCCTGGGCGCTCCGGCACCCGGAACAGTTTCCCATCGAGGTAAACAGCGCCCCGTACGAGACGCTGCTGCGCGTACCCGGCGTGGGCGTCGTCTCCGCCCGGCGCATCGTGGCCGCCCGGCGGCAGAGTGTCCTGCGGCTGGAGGACCTGCGCCGCCTCGGCGTCGTGATGAAACGCGCCCGGTACTTCCTCACGGCGCGAGGCGTCTTCGGCGGGTCCATGCTGCCCGGCAGCCCCTTCCTGCGCGAGGCCCTCGCCGAACGGGCCGACGACGGCCAGCTCTCCCTCTTCGCACCGCCCCCGCCCCCGGGTCCCGCCCTGCCGCCGGCCCCGGACAAGCCCGCCGCGGCGCCCGCCCAGGCCGCCCACGCCGGCGGGCCGCCCATCCACGATCCGTCTCAGCACGCAGCACTCACCGCTGCCCGCCGCCTATCCGCACATGATCTGGTTGTATGACGGCGGCTGGGAGGGGCTGCTGACGGCTGTCTTTCTTGTGTTCGCCCAAAAAGACGACGAGGCCTCGATCTGCCCGCAGCGCCGCTTCCCGGGGGCGTCTCTGTTCCCCGTGCACACCGTGGCGGCCGACCCGGCGCGGGCCGGGCGCGTGGCGCGCGGCATGGCGCGGCTTTCTCCCGAGCTGCCCCGCGTGGCCTACCGGGCCTTCCTCTCCGAACGGCCGGCGTTCGAGGACGCCCTGCTCGGCACGCTCCGGCTGGGCTTTGCCGGGCACACCGACCCGCTGCCGCTGCGCCATCTGGAACCCGTGCGCCAGCTGCACCGTTTCTCCGAAGAGGTGTCCCGCGAACTCGTTTTGTTCATGGGCATCATCCGGCTTGTCCACGCCGGAGGCGACCTGTACGCGGCCGACATCGAACCGGACACCTTCGTGCTGCCGCTGTTGGGCCGCCACTTCCACGGGCGCTTTGGGGCGCAGCGGCTGATCATCCGCGACCTAAAACGCCGCCTCGCCCTCGTCTCGACGCCGGAGGAGTGGCTGATCGCCGCGCTGCCGGACGGGCCCCTGCCGCCGCTGCCGGAGGACCGGACCATCGGCGATATGTGGCGCGCCTACTTCGCCGCCATCGCCAATCCGGCCCGCCGCAACCCGGCGCTCCAGCGCCGCTTTGTCCCCACCCGCTACCGCCTCCACATCACAGAATTCCAAAATTTACCACCTCCGGACGGCACGCCGCCCGCTATGAACTGAAACAGCCGGCGTACAGAACATTCTGTACGCCGGCTGTCTTTGGGTTTTGTCAAACGGCACAAGCGGGTCAGCCGTCGTCCTGATCGCCGCGGTGCGGAAAGAACTTCCGCAGCAGCACGATGGTCACGATGAAGATCGCGAGCACCAAAAATACGCCCGCAAGGCCGTAGATCATCAGTTGGATCCCGAGCTCCATGTTCGCGCTCATAGGCGTCCTCCTCCTGTCCTCGTCTTGTCTTGGTCCGTCTTGGTCCGGCGCCTCACGCCAGCTTCGCGAGCAGGATCGGCACGAGCTGGAGGATCATGCCGCCCGCCACGACGGAGCCGAGCTGACCCGACACATTGGCGCTCACGGCGGGCATGAGGATGAAGTTGTGCGGGTCCTCCTCCTTGGCCATCTTCTGGACGATCCGGCTCGACATCGGGAAGGCGGAGATGCCCGCCGCGCCGATCATCGGGTTCACCTTGTGTTTGCTGAACACGTTGATGAGTTTCGCAAACAAAACGCCGCCCGCCGTGTCGAAGACAAACGCGACGAGCCCCAGGCCCAGGATGAGCAGCGTCTCCAGACGCAAAAACTGGTCCGCGCGCATCGTCGCGCCGATCGTGATGCCGAGCAGCAGCGTGACCAGATTGGCGAGTTCGTTTTGCGCCGTCTTGGAGAGGCGCTCCAAGACGCCGCACTCGCGGATGAGGTTGCCGCACATCAGCGACCCGCCCAGCGCCGCGGAGGCCGGCACCAGGATGCCGGCAACGACGGTGATGACGATTGGGAAGACGATCCGCGCCATCTTCGAGACCTTGCGCACCTGGTTGTCCATGCGGATGAGGCGCTCCTTGCGGGTGGTCAGCATCCGGATGACCGGCGGCTGGATGATCGGCACCAGCGCCATGTAGGAGTAAGCGGCCACCGTGATCGCCCCCAGGTAGGAGGCGGCGAACTGCTGGGCGACGACGATGGAGGTCGGCCCGTCCGCCGTGCCGATGACGCCGATGGAGGCCGCGATCTTCAGGTCGATGTCGAGCGAGGGGATCGCCTCGCCCAACGCCAGCGCCACAAGGATCGTGAAAAAGATGCCAAACTGCGCCGCCGCGCCGAACAGCACCATCTTGGGTGAGGACAGCAGGTGCGTGAAGTCGATCATCGCGCCGATGGCGATGAAGATGAGGATCGGGAACAGTTCTGTGATGATGCCGGCGTCGTAGAAGATCTGTAAAAAACCTTTCTCGCCGCCGTGTGTCCAGACGGTGGAAAAGGGCAAGTTCACAAGAATCGCGCCGAAACCGATCGGCAGCAGCAGCATCGGCTCGTAGTCCTTCAAAATCGCGAGCAGGATGAGCACCAGCCCGACCGCATACATGACGCCCTGCTGCCAACTCACCGCCAGCGCGCCGGAAAACAGTTCTCTCAGCATGTCCACAAACAGTCGCCTCCCCTGTGCGGATCAAAACCGCACCCGGTCCGGGCAAGGCCCCAAACCGGGTGCTGGATTGGTCATCTGAACTTCTTTTTGGCGCGGGCCGCTTCGGACTTTTTGCGCCGCTTGACGCTGGGGCTCTCGTAGTGTTCCCTCTTACGGAGTTCGGAAAGCACACCCGACTTTGCGCAATTGCGCTTGAAACGTTTGAGCGCGCTGTCAAGAGACTCGTTCTCTTTGACTCTGACTTCCGACATTGTTTTCCCTCCCTCCGCTGGGGGATCGCCTATCCGCAGGGCATCGGCGGCCTGCGCCGCCCCGCGTGCTTCCCTTGAATTCATTGCTTCCGACAAAACGAAGCAACCACGGGTCGTCTCTTCGTGCGGGCCCCGGGCCGGACCTCCGCCCGAACCTGACCGCCGCCCCGAAAATTCGTCCACGATTTTATTATATTTTCCGAAACCCGCAATGTCAAGGCAAAAGAATGCCGCCTGACGCCCGACACCTGTGCCTTTTGCCCTACTTCGCTTACGCGCGCAACGCTTTGCGGTATTTACAGAATTTCACGCCGGCGCGTCCATCCCCGGCAGCCTGGCCGGTTCCGCCCCGCGGTCATTTCCCCGCGATCAGGTTGATCAGTTTGTCCTTCACATAGATGTGGCGCACGACGCGCCGCCCGTCCAGCGTCTTCCGGATGCGCGGCTCGGCCAGCGCGGCGGCCAGCACGTCCTCGTCCGCCGCCCCGGTGGGGATCACGACGGTGGCGCGCAGCTTGCCGCCCACCTGGACGGCGATCTCCACCTCGTCCTCCACCGTCTTGGCCGGGTCAAACGCCGGCCAGGGCTCCCGCACGACAAACCCTTTGTACCCCAGCTGTTCCCACATCTCCTCGCAGATGTGCGGGGCAAAGGGCGCGAGCAGCGTGAGCAGGACCCGCAGGTCCCCCCTGGTCACGCCCGTCTCGTAAAAACGGTTGACGAGGGCCATCAGCGCGGCGATGGCGGTGTTGAACTTGAGGTGTTCGATGTCCTCCCCCACCTTCCGGATGGTCCGGTGGATCTCCGCCTCGTGCGCCGGGGAGACGGCGCCCGGCGCCGCCCGGTCCAGCAGCCCCCACACCCGCTCCAAAAAGCGGCGGCAGCCCTTGACAGCCTGGGGGGACCAGGACGCGGCCTTTTCGAAGTCCCCGATGAACAAAATATACAGGCGCATGGTGTCGGCGCCGTATTGGTCCACGATCTCGTTCGGGCTCACGACGTTGCCGCGCGACTTCGACATCTTCTCCCCGCCCTCGCCGAGGATCATCCCGTGGCTGGTGCGGCGGGCGTAGGGCTCAGGCGTTTCGACGACGCCGATGTCGTAGAGGAATTTGTGCCAGAAACGGGAGTAGAGCAGGTGCAGCGTCGTGTGCTCCATCCCGCCGTTGTACCAGTCCACCGGCATGTAGCGGCGCGCCAGCGCGCCGTCCACCGCCGCAGTCCCGTTCTTCGGGTCGATGTAGCGCAAAAAATACCACGACGAACCGGCCCACTGGGGCATTGTGTCCGTCTCCCGCTCGGCGGGCCCGCCGCACCGCGGGCAGACGGCGTCGACCCAGTCGCGCATCTTGGACAGCGGGCTCTCGCCCGTGTCCGTCGGCTCGTAGGAGGCCACCTCCGGGAGCAGGAGCGGCAGCTCCGTCTCCGGCACCGGCACCGCGCCGCAGGCGGGGCAGTGCAGCACCGGGATGGGCTCGCCCCAGTAGCGCTGCCGGGAGAACACCCAGTCCCGCAGTTTGTAGTTTGTGACGGCCCGGCCCAGCCCCTTGCCGGCCAGCCATTCGATCATCGCCGCCTTGGCCTGCCGCACCTCCAGCCCGTTCAAAAAGCCGGAATTGACGAGCGTGCCGGTCTCCACGTCGGTGAACGCGGCGGTCTGCACGTCGCCGCCGGCCACCACCTCGACAATGGGCAGCCCGAACGCGCGGGCAAAATCCCAGTCCCGCTCGTCGTGCCCGGGCACCGCCATGATGGCGCCCGTGCCGTAGCTCATCAGCACGTAGTCCGACACAAAGACGGGGATCACCCCGCCGGTGGCCGGGTTCACGGCGTCCACGCCGAGAAGGCGCACGCCCGTCTTTTCCTTCTGGAGCTCCGTGCGCTCAAAGTCCGACTTGCGCGCCGCCGCCGCGCGGTAGGCGGCCACTTCGCCGTAGTTTTCGAGTTTGTCCCGCCATGCCTCCACATAGGGGTACTCCGGGGAGACGACCATGTAGGTCGCGCCGAACAGCGTGTCCGGGCGCGTCGTGTACACCCGGAGCGTCTCGCCGGCCGTGGTGGCAAAATCGACGTCCGCACCCTCCGACCGGCCGATCCAGTTGCGCTGCTGCGCCTTGACCCGCTCCGGATACTCCACGAGGTCGAGGTCGTCCAGCAGCCGCTGGGCGTACGCCGTGATCTTCAGCATCCACTGGCTCTTCTCGCGGCGCACCACCTCGCTGCCGCACCGCTCGCACACGCCGTCGACCACCTCTTCGTTCGCCAGCACGCACTTGCAGGAGGTGCACCAGTTGACCGGCATCCTCGCCTTGTAGGCGAGGCCGTGTTCGAGCAGCTTCAGGAAGATCCACTGCGTCCACCGGTAGTAACCGGGGTCTGTCGTGTTGACCTCGCGGTCCCAGTCAAACGAATACCCCATCATGTCGATCTGGCTTTTGAAGAATGCGATGTTGCGCCGCGTCACCTCGGCGGGGTGGATCTTATTGGCGATGGCGTAGTTCTCTGTGGGCAGACCAAAGGCGTCCCACCCCATGGGGAACAGCACGTCAAAGCCCTGCATGCGCCGGCGGCGGGCCACCACGTCCATGGCCGTGTACGGGCGGGCATGCCCGACATGCAACCCGTTGCCGGATGGGTAGGGAAATTCGACCAGCACATAGTATTTCTCTTTTTTGGGGTCGCCGTCCGTGCGGTAGACGCGCTCGCGCGCCCAGCGCGCCTGCCATTTTTGTTCGATGTTCCGACTTTCGTACTGCAAACAACCATCTCCCAGGGCCCGGGCGCGCCGCCCGGGCTTTTGCACGCGATGCCGCGTATGTGGTATGTGGTCCGGGCGCGTCAATCCTCCGGGAAGACCACCGTGGCCGCGTCGCCCCAGAGGCGTTCCAGCGCATAGAAGCTGCGCGTGTCCCGCAGGAACAGATGCGCCACCACGCCGGCGTAGTCCATCAGCAGCCAGTTGCCCGACCGCTGCCCCTCGATGTGGTGGGGGAAAACGCCCTGTTTTTTGAGTGTCTGCTCCATCTCTTCCGCCAGAGTCCGCAGGTGGACCGCGGACGTGCCGGTGCAGATGACAAAGTAATCGGCCAGTACGGTCAGATCGGCGACTTCCATCACGCGGATATCCTCCGCCTTCTTGGCGTCGGCGATCTTCGCCAGTGTCAGCGCTATCTCTTTGGGCGTCAAGGGTATCCCCATCTCCTTTGTGTTGTTTGTGTGGGCCTGTGCGAGCCGCGAGCGCCTCACTGGCTCCGGCTGCCGCGCAGGCGGCTGATGTTCACGTTCTCCGCGGTGATGTCCTTTGTGAATGGGTTGATGGTCTCGTTGATGAGCGCCAGCGCCGCGTCCCGGTCGACCAGCAGGTAACTGGTCCCCAGATAAGAGGCGGTGGCGTCGCCCGGCAGCGTGTAGAACGTGATGCTGTCCTCCTCCAGCTTCAGGAGCTCCTGCCCAAACCAGACCATCTGCCCCAGGCTGAGGTCGGTCCGGAGGTTCTCCTGCGCGATGGCGGCAAACTCCGGCAGCTTAAAGATGTGTTTGACGGTGAGGAGCTGCTTGAAGGCCTCCGTCAGAAAGGCCTGCTGCACCTCCACCCGCTTCATGTCCCCCTCGACGTACGTGCTGCGGAAGCGCACGAGCTGGATGGCCTTGTCGCCGTTTAAGACCTGCCGGCCCTTCTTCAGGTTGACGTACAGGTCCTGCGACGCGTCGGAGTAGTACATGTCCTGGGGCACGTCGAACTCGACGCCGCCCATCGCGTCCACCAGTCGCACAAAGCCCTTGAGGTCGACGACGGCGTAGGCGTCCGGCACAAAGCCGATGACGGTCTTGAGCTCCGCGCGCAGCTGCCCGATCGCGCCGGCCACGCGTTCGCTCTTGTCCCCGCTGCGCACGTTCATGCCCACGCCCCACGCGGCGTTGATCTTTTTGGAAGCGCGCCGCACGGCGACCTGCGTGTCGCGCGGGATCGCCAGCACGTCGAGCTTCCCGTTGACCGTGTCGAGCGCCGCCACCATCAGCACGTCGGTGTGGTAGTCGTCCATGTCGGTGCCGGCCAGGATGATCGTATACACGCCTTCGCGGCGGCCCTCCGGCGTGGCCGGGCTCGGTGTGACCGTCCCGTCCGGCGTGGGCGTGGGCGCGGGCGTAACGCCCTCGTACACCGGGTCCTGCGGGAGGGGCTCCGGCTCCATCTGTATGCGCGCGGGCGGTGTGATCACCGAATTGGCGAGGTACAGGCAGCCCATCAGCACCAGCCCCGCCAGCGCAACGCCGCCCGGGATCAGCCAGCGCAGCCGCAGCCGCCATGTCCGCTGCCCCGCACGCCGCGCGGGATCCGCCTCCGGGCCGTCGGATGTCTCCGGCGCGGGCGCCCCCTCCAAACCGCCGAATGCCTCCGGTACGGGCGCCCCCTCCGAACCGCCGGATGCCTCCGGCGCGGGCGCCCCCTCCGGGCCGTCGGATGTCTCCGCGGCGGACGCCTCCTCCGGCTGGGGCTCCGGCGCGGGCGCCATGGCGGGCTCCGGCGCCTCCGGCAGGATCTGCGCCGGGGTCTCCGGCAGGATCTGCGCCTCCCGGGGGACGTCGGATGTGCGCGGTTTCACTCTCTTTCCCATCTTCATCGCTTCATCATCTCTTCAATCGCGCTCCTCTATCGCGCCCCTCCACGCCGAATTTTGTCCGCGGCGGCGGGCCTGCCTACTTTTTGCCGTCGTCGCGCAGATGGCTGATGTTCACATTTTCTTCGGTGATCTGTTTTGTGAACGGATTGACGGTCTCGTTGATGAGTTTCAGCGCCTCGTCCCGGTAGACCAGCACATAGTTGAGATCCCGGTAGTAGGCGTTCGGATCGCCCGGCAGCGTGTGGAAGGCGACGCTCCCGTCCTCCAGCTTCATGAGCTCCTGGCCAAACCAGATCATCTGCCCCACGCTGAGATCGGTGCGGAGGTTCTCCTGCGCGATGGCGGCAAACTCCGGCAGCTTGAAAATGTGCTTGACGGAGAGGATCTGCTGAAAGACCGCCGTCAGAAACGCATGCTGTACCTCCACCCGTTTGAGGTCCCCCTCTTTGTAGCGCCTGAAGCGCACGAGCTGCATGGCCTCCTCGCCGTCCAGCTTCTGAAGGCCCTCCTTCAGGTTGATGTTGAGGTTTTGCACCGGGTCGGAATAGCGCATGTCCTGGGGCACATAGAACTCGACGCCGTCCATCGCGTCCACCAGTTTCTTAAAGCCGTTTAAGTCG
>JAITDM010000042.1 GCA_031282535.1 Oscillospiraceae bacterium | reverse complement strand
GGATGAGAGCGGCACCACCGTGTTCACCCGAACGACGGACGCGCGGGCCCTCGCCGCCGGCGCCAGCTACCAGTTCACGCAGACAGGCGCGCTCACGGGCGCCAAGCTGTGGCACCCCTACAGCCCGCATCTCTATACCCTCGTCTCGACCATCCTCGTGGACGGGATCCCGGTGGACGAAGTCACCACCAAGACAGGCTTTCGCAAGATACAGTTCACCAATGTGACCTCCACCGCAAAAGGCCAGATCCTCATCAACGATTCGCCGTTTGAAGGGCTCGGGACCAACACCCACCAGGAGATCGGCATGGTCGGTTTCGCCGTGCCGGAGGACGCCGTCCGGGCGGAGGTGCGGATGATCAAGGACGCGGGGTTCGACTTCATCCGGTCCTCGCACTACCCCTACCAAAAGGCGTTCTACGACGCCTGCGACGAGTTCGGCGTGATGGTGCAAAACCCCATCACAGGCTGGCAGAATTTCGCCAACAACGACACGTTTAAGAACAACATGTACAAGGAAGCCATGGATCTCATCCGGCGCGACCGCAACCATCCCTCCGTCGTGCTCTGGGAGCTGTATCCAAACGAGTCCTCCTCCAACAACGACTTCATGAGCACGATGAACACCCGCGCGCGGGCGGAGTTCCCGACCAAGCAGATGATCACAACAGGCGGCACCAACGGCAGCCGCGCGTCCTACGACGTGACCTATGTGCACTCGAACAACCTCGGAAGCATCAGCAACAATGCACCCAACATCTTCTACGAATACGGCGACTGGCAGTACGGCGGGGACTACTCCACGACGCGCATCGTCCGCGAGTACCCGACGGAGGACTGGCCGCGGCAGGCGGTCGCAAACTTCCAGGCCGCGCTGGATCGCTACCAGGCGAGCCGGGCCAACTTCGGCTACTACTGGGTGTGGCAGGATTACTCCGGCTTCGGCTCCGGCGACCCGATCTCGGGGGCCGGCGGCCGCACCTCCACGCGGGCCACAAACTGCGGCATCGTGGACATGTACCGCCTTCCGAAGTACGCCTACTATTACGCACAGAGCCAGCGCGACCCCAATCTGACATTCTCCGGCATCGAGGGCGTCCAGTCCGGCCCGATGGTCTACATCGCGACGCGCTGGTTCGACACGACCTCCAGCGCGCGCTTCGACGTGCCCGTCTACTCGAACGCCGAGCGGGTCGAGCTGTTTGCGGACGGCGTCTCCCAAGGCGTCAGGACCCCCGACCAAAAACGGCCCGGCGACAACGGCAGCGGCACGGCGCGCGCCACCTCCTATGCCCTCACGACGGATTACACCGCCACCAAGCACCCGCCGTTCACCTTCACGCTGGCCGACCACAGCGCCAGGACACTGCGGGCCGTCGCCTACATCGGCGACGAGATCGTGGCCGAATACACCGTGGCCACCCCGGCGGACAAGGCCGGCCTGCGGCTCCGCTTCCAGTCCGACACGCCGCTCGCGGCCGACGGCGGCGACGCGCGCCTCGTCTATGTCGACCTGCTCGACGCAAACGGACAGATCGTCACAAACGACAGCGCCACACAGGTCACGCTGCACGTGACGGGCGACGCGAAGATCCTGGGCGGCGACACGCTGGGGAGCCAGACGGCGACCGTGCGGGGCGGCCAGGTCTCCGTGTGGCTGGTGGCCGGACACACCGCATCCGACATCACGGTCTCGGCCACATCGCCCGGCCTCCCGGCGTCGAACACGCTGTCCATCGGGAGCGTGGCCGTGCCCAACTACGCCGTGCCGGAGGAGGAACCGGACCCCGGCAAGAATTACGGCGTGGCCAAGGGCCGGCCGGCCGGCGCGAGCTCCAACAACACGACCGCCGGCCGGGCCAACAACGGCCGGGACGACGACGCGTGGCTGGCCACAAACGGGGACGCGGGCCAGTATTGGCAGGTGAACCTGGGCCGGCGCATCGACATCTCGCGGATTCGGATCCTCTGGGGCGAGGCCAGGGCCTACCGCTACCGGATCCTGCTCTCCGACGACGGCACGGCGTGGCGCAACGTCGTCGACCGGACGGAGGCCGCCAGTGCGGAGGAGACCGTCGAATATCCCTTCGCCCCGCCCAAAACCGGGCAGTACCTCAGAATCCTGTTCACCGAGGCGGCGGAGACGCCGTTCTCCATCGCCGAGGTCTATGTCTTCGGGGCGGACGCCTCCGCGGTGGACGAAACCGACCTCGCCTTCGGAAAGCCGTCGTGGTCCAGCGCCATCGCGGAGGGCAGTGTGGCCGCCTACGGCAACGACGGCGACCCCAACGCCTTCGCGACGATGCCAGACGCCCGCGCCGGCCACACCTGGACGGTGGACCTGGGCGGCTACTGCACCGTCTCGACGATCGACATCCTGTGGGCCCAGGAGTTCGCATACAAGTTCAAACTGGAGACCTCCACGGACAACCGGACCTGGCGGACCGTGCTGAACAAGTCCCGCAATGTCACGGCCGTCCAGGAATCTGTGGACGTCCTGCCGGCGCCCGTCGACGCGCGCTATGTCCGCATCACGAGCGCGCAGGACACCGCGCCGATGTCGTTCAGCCTCTTCAAGGTGTTCGGCCGGCCGGCGGCGGATCTGGCGCTCGGCAAGGCGGTCCGCACGGACAGCGCCGCCCTGCCGGGTTATAAGGACTTCAACGCAAACGACGGGGACAGCGCGACCGTCTGGCAGCCGGACGGCCCCGGGCGGTACCTGGACATCGACCTGGGCGACGCCTTCCACGTGTCGGGTCTCAAACTGGTCTGGGCGGACGAGGGGCCCCACGAGTACCTGCTGCTCAGCTCCCCCGACGGCGTGGACTATTACAAATACTTCGAGGGCACGCAGACCGGCCTTACCGACCTGCGCGATCTCTCCCTGGGCCGGGCCCGGTACCTCCGTCTCATCCAGCGCGGCGCCAGCGGCGTCGCGGCCTTCGAGGCCTACGGGTGGACGTCGGCCGCCATCGACGCCGCCGGCGGGCGCAACGTGCTGACAAACCCGAGCTTTGAATCGCTCCGCACAGACAGCCCCTCCAGCAGCCGCTCCAACGACTTCCCGGGGTGGCAGAAGCTCCCCGTCACCACCCGCAATGCAAGCTATGCGGAACAGCGTTCGAGCGCCGCCGACGTACACGGCGCCGGCAACAAGCGCGGGACCTTCTGGCTGGACGCCGATTACTCCGCCTCGCTGGTGCAGACCGTACAGGGTCTGCCGGACGGACTCTATGACCTCGAGGGCTGGATCCTGCACGGGCAGGGCGACGGCGACGCGCCGCCGCTGGCACTGTACGCCTATGTCGAAAACTACGGCGGCGAAACCCTCGTCCAGGACTTCCTGGGCGACCCCGGCAAATACCCCGACCAGGGCACCTCGTCCAACGACTGGCGCCCGATGACGATCCAAAACATCCATGTGGCAAACGGCCAGCTGACGCTCGGCTTCTACGGCAGCATGACCGCCAGCAATTTCTTCAATGTGGACGACCTCTCTCTGACGCTGGTCGCGCCGGATCTCCCGCGCTCGGTGTATGACCCCGCCGCGGAGGGTCCGGTCACCGGAACGGTGTCCCTCGCCAAAGCCGGCCACACCGCCACGGCCTCCTTTGCCGTGCGCAACGAGGGCGCCGCACCCGCCGATGTGCTGGGCGTCCTCGCGCGCTACGACGCGGCCGGCCGGCTGGCGGAGGTCCAGACAGAGCCGCTCACCGTCGCCGCGGGCGCCGTCGCGTACGGCCGGCTCACGGCGGACTTCGCCCCCGACAGCGCGGTGCGCGCCTTCCTGTGGCACGCCGGCGCCCTGACGCCGCTGGCTGACGCCGCCGCACTGATCATCATCGGCCTCGACGACGTCGCCGTCGAAACCAAGCGCGGCGATGTGCCGGCGCTGCCCGAAACGGTCACGGCGCGCTACAGCGAGACCGACACCGAGGAGCTCCCCGTGGTGTGGGACGACTACGACCCCGCCCTGCTGCAAGAGGCCGGCGCCTTCGTCGTCCTCGGCGC
Source organism: Oscillospiraceae bacterium (assembly GCA_031282535.1). Classification (GTDB taxonomy): domain Bacteria; phylum Bacillota; class Clostridia; order Oscillospirales; family UBA929; genus JAIRTA01. The sequence goes on along the minus strand of JAITDM010000042.1, from coordinate 679 downwards.
CGTCGCGGAGACGGCCATCCGCGCCCGGGCGCGCGTCACGGTGCTGACCATTGTCTCCATCGACGACGTCGTCCTCACCGTGAATCCGGGCGCCCCTCTCACGCTGCCCGGCGCCGTCACGGCGCGCTACAGCGAGACGGTCACCGAGAACCGCGCCGTGGTCTGGGACGCGTACGACCCCGCCCTGCTCACCCAGCCGGGCAGCTTCTCGGTCTACGGCGCCGTGGAGGGCACGGACCTCCGCGCCCGGGCGCGCGTCACGGTCAGCAGCGTGAACCTCGTGGTCAACCCGGGCTTTGAATCCGCCGGCGTCTGGACGTTCAGCACCACCGAGGCCTCCAGAAAAACCGGCACCAGCGACGCGCGCACCGGCTCCGCCGCCGTGAACTACTACCGGTCCGCCACCGGCGCGGGCTCCCACGAGACCTACCAGACCATCAACGACATCCCGGCCGGCAAATACACGCTGGACTGCTGGATCCACGGCGAAACGTCCGGCAGCGCCGGCGTGCTGCAGCTCTTCATCGAGACCGGCGGCACGACCACCGTGCAGGCCATCACCACCTCCGGCTGGCAGAACTGGCAGCACCCGGTCGTCGCCAATGTGCCCATCACCACCGGCACGGCGCGCATCGGCATCCGGGCCACCACGGGCGGCGGCTCCTGGTACTGGTACGAC
>JAITDM010000269.1 GCA_031282535.1 Oscillospiraceae bacterium | reverse complement strand
CTGCTCGTGGACGACGAGGTGGAGGTGCGCCAAGCCATTGCCCGGACGCTGGACTGGGAATCCCTCGGGTTCCATCTCTCCGGCGAGGCGGGCAACGGCGAGGAGGCGCTCGAACTCTCGGAGCAGCTGCAGCCGGACGTCATCCTGACCGACATCAAGATGCCCTTTATGGACGGTCTCACCTTCTGCAGGCGGGTCAAGGCCGTCCTGCCCAGCGTGCGGGTGGCGGTGTTTTCGGGGTTCGACGAGTTCGAATATGCCAAAGAGGCCATCAAGCTGGAGGTGCAGGAGTATATCTTAAAGCCCATCGACGCCGAGGAGCTCGCCGGCGTCTTCCGCCGCCTGCGGGCCTCCCTGGACGAGGAGATCACCAGAAAACAGGACTTGCAGAGCCTGCGCCGCTACTACGAGGAGAGCCTGCCGCTCATGCAGCAGCAGCTGCTGATGAACCTTTTGGAGGGGCGCGCCGACACCGCCACACTGGCGCACCGCCTGGAGGAGTTCCACCTGAGCCTCGACGCGGACCGCTACTGCGTGGCCGTCGTGCGCCCGATGGAGCCGGCGGCCCCCGCCAAGGACATCACGCTGCTGATGTACTCCCTACAGCAGACGATCTCGGAGATGCTGCCGCTCCCCTGCCGTCCGCTGCACACGCCGGAGGCCATCGTACTGCTGCTCATGCCGCCCGCGGAGATGGACATGAAGGCGCTCACCACCGCGCTAAACCGTCTCTTTCTGCCCGCCCGCAAGATCCTGGGGCTGGCTCTCTCGATCGGCGTGGGGCACCCCTGCGAGACCCTGCCCGACATCGCCCGCAGTTACCGCGAGGCGCGCGAGGCACTCGAATACCAGATCCTCGTGGACGCCGACCAGTGCGTATACCTGGGCGACATCGAGCCGGACTCCGACGGCTTCGCGTACATGGACAGCAGCTACACGGACGACATCCTGCGCCAGATCAAAGTCGGCGGCCGGGAGGACCTGGAGGCGGCCGTCAAGCGGCTGCTCCACTACCTGAGGAGCATGCATTTGAGCCTCCAGCAGCACCACATCCTCCTGCTCGAGATCTCCACCGGTTTTTTGGGGCTCATCCGCGCCTACAAGCTGGACGCCCGGGAGGCCGGTTTGGAGACGATGCTCACCGAAAAATCCGCCTTTCAGTTCAGAAATCTGGACGAGATGGGCCGGCGTCTGCTCGAATACTGCGAAAATCTGCGCTGCCTCATCCGGCGCACGCGCAAAGACACGACGCGCCTCATCGTCGACAAGGCGCGCGCCCATCTGCTCGAGCACTATCCGGAGAGCGACCTCTCCGCCGACGAGGTGTGTACGGCGCTGAACCTCCGCCCGGCGTATTTCTCCACGATCTTCAAGCGGGAAACGGGGCTCAATTTCGTCGCCTTTCTCACCAATCTGCGCATGGAAAAGGCGCTCGAATACCTCGGCGCCACCAACCTCAAGACGTACGAGATTGCCGAAAAAGTGGGGTACGCGGACGCGAACTACTTCAGCTATGTCTTTAAAAAGCACTACGGCGTGTCCCCCTCCAAATACAGAACCGACAGGATGACGACCCATGAGACGGGACAGGCGGACGGCGCCGGAAGCTAGCGGCGGCTCGGCGTTTTGGCGGGCACGCCGTTATCTGCGGGGCAAGAGCATCCAGTTCATGATCTCCACCTCCTTCACCCTGGTGGCCATCGGCTGCATGGTGGGGGTCGGGTTTCTTTTGTACGCCCAATTCACCTCCTCTCTCAAAAATACGATGCTGCAGGAAAACCGGCAGCTCGTCAATCAGGTCACCCTCAACGTGACAAACTACACGCGCAACATGATGCGCATCTCGGACTCGATGTATTACAGCGCCATCAAAAAGGCTGACATCTCACAGCCGCAGGCGCTCGAAAAGGAGATGGACCTCCTCTACGAGGCCAACCGGAGCTCCCTCATCAGCATCGCCTGCTTCACCGAGGACGGGGCGTGGGTGGCCTCCTCTCCGGTCTCCGTCATGAAGTCGGTCCATGTCACGCAGCAGGAGTGGTTCACCCGCGCCACGACGACGATGGAAAACCTGCACTTTTCCGCCCCGCATGTGCAAAACCTTTTCATCGCCAACAACTACCGCTACTATTGGGTGGTGTCGCTCAGCCGCGTGGTGGAGCTCACACGCCGCGGGCAGACCAGCCGCGGCGTGCTGCTGGTGGACATGAACTACAGCGGCATCGAACAGATCTTCTCGCGCATCGACACCGACATGGCCGGCTATGTGTACCTCATCGACCCGAACGGCGAGATCATCTACCACCCCAAGCAGCGGCTGATCTATTCCGATCTCCACCAGGAGAACAATCTCGTCGCCGCCGGCTACTCCGACGGTCTCCACGAGGAGACGTTCCAGGGCGCCACGCGGCAGGTGGTGGTCAAGACCGTGGGGTATACGGGCTGGCGCGTCGTCAGCGTCATCCCCAACAGCGAATTTGCCTTCAGCTTCAACCAGGTGCGCCTGTTTGTCATCGCGGTGGTGGGTTTTGCCATCATCCTGCTCATCATTGTCAACAGCTTCGTCTCCTCCCGCGTGGCCAACCCGATCAAAAAACTCGAACAATCCGTCAAAGACCTCGAACACGGCTCGCTGGATCTCGACATCTATGTGGGCGGCCCCTACGAGATCGAGCATCTGGGCAGTACGATCCGTTCGATGGTGGAACAGATGCGCGGTCTGATGCGGGAGATCGTGCGGGAGCAGGAGGACAAACGCCGGAGCGAATTCGACGCCCTGCAGGCGCAGATCAACCCTCATTTTCTGTACAACACGCTGGGCTCCATCGTCTGGATGATCGAGAGCGGCCGGTACAAGGAGGCCATCTCGATGGTCACGGCGCTGGCGAGCCTGTTTCGCATCTCGCTGTCTCAGGGCAGCGCGATCATCCCCATCCGCAACGAGCTGCAGCACGCGCGGTACTATCTGTACATCCAAAACATCCGCTACAAGAACAAATTCACGGTGAAGATGGACATAGACCCGGAGATCGAGGACTTTCAGACCATCAAACTGATCATCCAGCCGCTGCTCGAAAACGCCATCTACCACGCCATGGAACTGATGGACGGCGACGGGGTGATCACGCTCAGCGGCCGCCGCCGCGGGGACGACGTCTACATCGAGGTGCGGGACAACGGCCTCGGCATCCCGCAGGACAAACTGGCCGCCCTGCTCACGGACAAGGCCGGCAAATCCGCCGGCAGCAAGCGCGGCAGCGGCATTGGGCTGCGCAACGTGCACCAGCGCATCCGGCTGTACTACGGCGAGGCCTACGGGCTGGAGATCGAGAGCGAGGTGGATGTGGGCACCACGGTGTACATCCATCTGCCGGTGGACACGGGCGGCCGCACACCGGAAAGCGGGGCGTGAGCGATGAAAAAGTGGCTGATATGGTGCTGGAAGATCCGCATCCCCGCGCTTTTTGTGCTCATCGGGCTCTGTTTTGCGCTGCTGCTGTCGGTGGTGCTGGACGGCGATCCGCCGGCCCAGACGCCACCGACCGGCCCGTTCAGCGTCGTACTGTACGGGGACCGGGCCGACCGCTGGGTGCCCCTGAACCAGGGGCTGCGCCAGGCCTGTGACGAGCTCGGCTGGATCAGCCCGGCGGTGGTGCTCGCGCCGCCGACCGGCCCCGAGGAGCAGATTCGGCTTTTGCAGCGCGAGATCACCGGCGGCGCGCAGGGCCTCATCGTCGCGGCGGCGGACAGCGAGGCC
>JAITDM010000200.1 GCA_031282535.1 Oscillospiraceae bacterium | reverse complement strand
ACCGTCGAGACCAACGACCACTACACGATGCGCATGGACGAAAACAACGTCGACATCGACCAGGAAAACGTCGAACTCGCCAAAAACACGATCAAGTACGACATGCTGACCGTCAAAGTAAACGCGGAACTCGCGCGCCTGAAACTGGTCATCCGCGAAGGCAACTGAAACAAAATTATGCATTATGAATTATGCATTATGAATTCAACAAGGGGGTGTTCGGCTTGAACCTCTTCAGAGCCATGGACATCAGCGCGTCCGCGCTGACCACCGAGCGGTACCGGATGGACATCGCGGGGGAGAACATCGCGAATGCCCTGACCACCCGCACGGCCGACGGCGGACCGTACCGGCGCAAGTACGTGTTGGTGCAGGAGCGCCCGATGACCGCGTTTTCCGATTTTCTGCACGCGGAAGGGACCCGGCTCACGGCCGGCGGCGGGGTGCGCGTCGTGGCCACAAAGGAGGACACGCAGACGCCGTTTCAGGTCGTGTACGACCCACAGCACCCGGACGCCGACGAGAACGGATACGTGAGCATGCCAAACGTCGACATGGAGCGGGAGATGGTGGACTTTCTCTCCGCCACCCGCGCCTACGACGCCAGCGTCACCGCCATCAGCAACTACAAAGCCATTGCGAACCGCGCGCTGCAGATCGGACGCTGACCGGCGCGCCGGCGGAAGATGGGGCCGCCCGGCGGCCCGAAGACAAACACCTGAACCACGCGTAGGAGGGATGGTATGGAGATCAGTCGTATTTCCGGATTTTCGATCCCGCGGCCCGCGCCGCTGTCCGCGCCGGCGGAGACGCCGTCCAGGGCGACATTCTCGGATTTTCTGGGCGAAGCGCTCTCGTCCGTCGTGAGCACGGACGCCGCGGACAAACAGACCGGCCTTGGGACCTTGCTGGACACCGTGCCGGACATCCACACCGCGACCATCGCGGCGCAGGAGGCGGAGATCGCGCTCAACCTGACGCTGCAGATCCGCAACAAGATCATCGAGGCCTACCAGGAGATCATGCGCATGCAAATCTGACGGCGCCGCCGTGGCGCCGGGCACGAAATAGACAGCGAAAACTTTGCGGAGAGACTGGGACTTTGAGGGGTTGAGTCACATTGCCACAGGTGATACGGCGGTTGCAGACACAATTTACGCAGCTGTGGGAGAGGACGGAAAAGAGGGACCGCACCCGTTTTTTGACCATCGTGGGGGTGTCGCTCGCCGTCATGGTCGTCGCGCTCGTCCTGCTCACGCGCACGCAGTACGCCGTGCTGTACCGCGACATGGAGCCCAGCCAGGCCGGCGAGGTGCTGGAGCTGCTCGCCGACATGGGGGTCAAGACCAAGGCGGAGGGCGCCGGCACGATTTTGGTGCCGACCGAGAAGGTGGACCAGCTCGCGATGGACCTGGCCCGGGAGGGCTACCCGAAGAGCGGGTACACCTATGAGCTGCTGGGCCGCGGCAGCGGGTTCGGCGCCACAGACAGCGAAAAACGGATGTACGCGCGCCTCGATTTGCAGGAGAGACTCGGAACCACGCTGAGCCAGGGGGTTCCGGGCATCAAATTTGCCCGGGTGGAGATCTCCCAGCCGGACAACAGCCGCGTCCTGCTGACGACCCAGGTGGCGCCGACCACGGCGTCGATCATGCTGACGCTGCAGGAAAACGCCATCCTCAGCGACGAAAACGTGTCGGCGATCGAGTCCTACGTGTCGGCCAGCGTCGAGGGGCTGGACCCGGAGCACGTGTTCATCACGGACCAGTACCTGCGCCGCCTGAACCGGCGGGGCGGGGCGGATCTGTCCCTCGTCAGCACGGACTATGAGCGCGAGGCCGCCGTGCGCAACGACTTCATCCAGAGCATCCAGACCGTGCTCTCGCCGATCTTCGGCGCGCCGAACGTGCTGGTGTCCGGCAAGGTGACGCTGGATTTCGACGAACACTCGACGGAATCCGTCTCCTTCGCGCCGGTGGTGGACGACCTCGGCATCGACATCAGCCTGCGGGAGATCACGGAGCGGGCCCAGGGGACGCAGGGCACGGGGGGGGACCCGGGCGCCGACTCGAACGGCGCCGCGCCGATCTACCCGGAGGTCACGGAGGAGAGCCTCAGCGAATACAGCAAAGTCACGCGGGAGGTAAACCGCGAGGTCAACGAGACGCGCGAGAGCATTGTACACGCGCGCGGCACGATTCAGGACCTCTCGTTTTCGGTGGCGATCAACCTGGACGGGCTCTCCAGCGAGAACAACTCGGCCGACGCCGTGAAGAACCTCGTGGGCGGCGTCGTCGGCCTGAGCCCGGAGGAATACGACCGGATCTCGGTGGAATTTCGCAAGTTTGACGGCGTGAACGTCACAAACGAGGTGGAGGAACAGTTTGCGAGCGAACGCCGCCGCACGGAGCTCTTCGATCTCATCAAAGTGGTGGGGCTGTATGTGCTGATCGCCCTGTGCTTCCTCGTCATCGTGACGCGGATCCTCCGGCTGCACAAGACGGACCGGGCGGAGACGGAGGCCATGGCCGGCGCCGCCGTGGCGGCCGCGGAGGAGAGCGCGCGGGAAGCGGAGGAATTC
>JAITDM010000193.1 GCA_031282535.1 Oscillospiraceae bacterium | reverse complement strand
CGAACTGTCCTGCAACGCCTCGTAATAGGTATCTTTGCTTCCCTCAATCAGTTTTTCTACGCTGACGTACTTCCCAACGATATATCCGGCACGGTAGAACAGCAGCAAGGTGATAAGCCTGCTCATCCTCCCGTTGCCGTCGTTGAAAGGATGGATGCAAAGAAAGTCCAGCACGAACATTGGGATCAAAAGAAGCGGGTCATATTCACCCTTATCCAGACTCTCAATAAATGCAGAGCATAGGTCGTCCATTGCCGAGGCAGTCAAAAAGGCAGGAACAGGCTGGACTCGAACGAGTTGATTCCCTTGCGCATCTGACTCGGCAATGAAGTTGTCGGAGTTCTTGTACGAACCGCCTATAGCACTCCCCCCGAATGAGTAAAGCTGCTTGTGCAGTTGAAGGATGATATTCGGACGCGGATAGATATAGTCATAACTCTCGTGTATGGTGGAAAGAACGTCGCGGTATCCCGCTATTTCCTGCTCCGTACGGTTGCGAGGCGCGGATTTGTCCCTGACCAGTTCCTCCAAACGCTTGTCGGTGGTGTGTATGCCCTCGATGGCGTTGGATGCGCCTGTGCTTTGGATTTTCGCAATCTCCGTCAAAGTCGTCAGCACGTCGGCGTGGGCTGCGATGTGCAGTTCCTGCTTGCCTTTGTGTTCGTGTATGGATGAAAGCATCGCCACAATATCCGGCGTGAGCAGGACTTTGGGAATGCCTTTATAATCAAAAGATTTCATCGGCAATCTCCTTCACAAAATAATTTACTACGTCATTATACCACATTATGATGTAGTTTGCAAGTCCATGAAGAAGATGCAGATCATCTCACCGGAACAAATCCAGGAATCTCGTCCAGAGACTTACCTTTGGCGCGGGGTCGGCGGGCGCGGGGTCGGGGGTCGGGGGTTCGATTTTCTCCGTCGTCATCACAAACTGGACGGAGAGAACGTCGGTGTTCTTGGGCGAGGTGAAGGAGTGGGGCGTGAAGTCCGAGGTGTCGTAACCGCTCACGATCGAGGCGATCTCACTCTCGATGCGGGCGGGGATCTCCTGCGTGGCGTCGCGCAGGGTCAGAAGGCCGCCGCTCAGCTCGTCCGCCCCGCCCGCGAGCGCCCCCGCCCCGTCCGCCGTGCCGGCGACGCCGGTGTCCAGCGCCGCGCAGGCGCGGGTGAGCTCCGTCACACCGCCCGTGTAGGCCGCAAGCCCCTCGTGGAAGGCCGCGTAACGCGCGTGCAGCGCGGTCAGCCCCGCCGTGAGCTGCGTCAGGGCGGCGGCGGACGTGTCGCCCGCGGAGAGGCCCTGGGCCGCCGCCGCCAACGCCGACAGCGAGCCGGACAGCGTGTGCAGATGGCCGGACAGCGTGTCCAGGGTTTCGCCGACGGCGTCGAACGCGGGCGCCACGGCCCGGTAGGTCTCCCGCACGGCGGCCGCGGCGGCGTAGTAGGCGGCAAGACGGTCGAGCAGCGCCTTTTCACCGGGGTTCGCGGCATAGAGCCGCGCGAGCGCGGCCTCGTCCACAACCTCGTCCGGAATGGCCGCCACCGCCGCCGCGAGCGGGTCGCGGGCCGCCGCGAAGCCGGTCCGCAGGGCGTCAAATCCCTCCGTCACACCGTCCAGACCGGCGGAAAGCTGTGCCAGCGCCGCCGGCAGCTGCGCCAGTTCCTCAAAATCGACGGCCGCGGAGCCGTTGAGAGCGGCGGCAATGGCGTCCAGCGCGCCCGCAATCTCGGCGGAACCGTCCGTGAGCGCGGCCGAACCACCGTCCAGACGCGTGAGCCCCGCCCGAAAGTCGCCGGCGCCCGTCCGGAGCGCCGCGGCGCCGGAAGCCAACGCCCGGACACCGTCCGACAGTTGTACGGCGCCGTCGCTGAGCGCGCGGACCGCGTCGGAAAGTTCGGTCAGATCCTCAGCCATCGGGCCGGTGTCCGGAAGATCAATGGGCAGAGAGAAGGGCAGCGCAGTGATCTCAATGCCGGACATGGAAAAATTTACCACATCTGCCGAGAGGGAGAGATGGGCGTTGGCGCCCGGCATGACGGTGTGGGTCACGATCTTGTTTCGGCCGGCGTTGGCGAGCGTCGCGCCGTCCGAGGCGATCCGCCGGCAGAGGGCGGTGTCGAGGGGGATGGAGATCTGGAGGAGATAGTCGTCCCAAAAACCGTCCGGCGCGTCGGGATCCGGCTCGGTGTCAATGTGGATTTCGAGGCGGCCGGACCGCCCGGCGAGCGCCTCCGGCGGCAGCGCCTCGCCGTCGAGGAAGTAGGCGACGACGACGACCCAGGGCAGGCGCGCCCCGGCGAGCGTTCCCTTGTAATAGAAGTCGCCGGCGGAAGCGGAGGCGGTCACGAGGTCCCCGTCCAGTGTCATGGCGCCGATGTCCGTGAGATTCTCAACGGAGGCGTACGTGCCGTGGTCGGAAATATCGCCGGCCGCCGTGACGTGCAGGATGTTCACGGCGTAAACATTGCGAATGTCGCCCGAGGCCGAGAGGGTGGCATAGATGACCTCCTCTTTGCCGCTCGTCGCGCCGGCGCCGGCCGGGCGCGGCGATGCGACGGCGTCCGAACCGTCCGATGCGGCCCGGGCCGCGGCGGGGAGCAGCGCCAAAGCGGCGGAGAGCAATACCGCGGCGGCGCCTCTGCCCATGTGTCTCACATCAATCACCTCTCTGTAAAGGTTCTGCAGTATCCGTGGTATTCGTATCCGTAGTATCCGCGAATACGGCGCGCAGCGTCGTTCGTTCGATCAATTTGTCAAACAGCGTAAGGAGAGCGGGCAGGAAGAGGAAGACCATCGCCATGGAGAGCATAGCGCCCCGGCCCAGCAGC
>JAITDM010000183.1 GCA_031282535.1 Oscillospiraceae bacterium | reverse complement strand
CCTGCTGGTGCGCAGCTCCAACTACAGAACCGGCACGGACAATGTCAACGGCTATTATTTCGGCATCGAGCGGGACGGCAGCACGTCCTACCTGACGATCGGCCGTATGGATCAGGGCTGGACCGCGCTGCAGAGAACGTCTCTGGGCTCTTCCACCGCGTTCCCGCTGACCAACACCAAGCGCCGCCTGGCCGTGGTGATGACCGGGCCGCGCATGCAGTTCTACATAGACGGCACGCTGCGGGCGACGATCTATGACGCCACGTACCTGTCCGGCTCGGTCGGCTTCAGGACATACACCGCGGCCGGAAGCGTCGACAACCTGGTCGTCTCCAGCGCGCCGCGTTACGCCAACCAATTCTCGGCGACGACGTCCGGCAGCGACGCCGCCATCGCGAACTTCACGGACCATGCGGCGGCGACCGGCAACGTGTGGAGCATCAGCGGCAACCGCCTGGCCGCGTCCGGCGCCGGCGCGGCGCTGGTCGGCAACTACGGCTGGAGCGATTATGAGTTCACCGCGTCGGTGCGCCCGACGTCGAGCGCGGCTGTCGCGGGCCTGATCGTGCGCGGACACCTGAACGCCGGCGCGCAAAACGGCTATGCGGCGGTCCTGAACCGGTCCGACGACGCCGCGGGCAAGCTTCAGCTGCTGCGGGTGACCAAGGGTGCCGCGACCGTGCTGGCGGAGGCGGATTTCACGTTCGCCGAGGGCACTGCGACCGACTATCCGCTGATCGTACGCGCCGTCAACAACACGATCCGCGTGTACGCCAACACCGACGGGTCGACGGGAACGCCCAGTACGGCGAGACCGCTCATCACGGTCGTCGACAACGTCTATCCCACGGGGATGGCCGGCGTCGTCAGCCTGTCCGGCACGGCGGATTTCGACGACCTGAACGTCAAAGACAAGTTTGTCTGGCAGGAGGAGTTCAACGACGGGACGCTGTCCGGCTGGAAGGAGTATGGAAGCGGCACGGCGACGGTCTCCGACAACGAGCTCACGCTCGTACAAAACAACAACGGATATAAGATCACCGACGGCTACGCCACGTGGGAGAACTACACGATCAAGGCGGACATCAAGCTGCTCATCAAGTCGGGCAAGTCAAACGGCGGGTTCACGTACCTGTCGACGGACTTCGGCGCCGGCCAGGACGATCTGCGCGGCTATGTCACAGGCGTCAACTACAACCCGAGCACGACCCCGTTGGCAAACGAACACACGGGCGTGGAGACCGGCGCCATTCACTGGGGCTGGACGGCGCTGACAAACACCACGGCCGGACAGGTCGCGTTCGATCCGAACGAGTGGCACCCGATGGAGATCACGGTGACAAGCACCGGCTCCGCCGCAACCACGATCCGGGCGACGGTGGACGGCAAGCTGTGCTACAGCTATACCGCGCCGGCGAACCGGGACTTCCATTACGGGCAGATCGCGGCGCGCGTGTTCAACTCCGATATGAAGGTGCGCAACCTGCGCGTCATACCGAGCGGCGCGGCGGAACCGGCCGTCGAATTCTCGATCGCCGGCCGCGTACGGCCCGGCGGGTCCGGTACCGCCGACATGTCCGGCCTGACCGTCGCGCGCTACGCCTTTGCCGACACGGAACTCTCGACGCCGCTGGGCACGGCGGTTGTCTCGGCCGACGGCAGTTATGTCTTTGGCGAGAAAGCGCCCGGCGGCAAGTACGTGGTGCGCGCGGTCGACCCGAGCGGTATCTTTGAAGCATCCACCGCCCTGGTCGACTTGGTCAAGGACGTCTCGGACGCGGACATCGCGCTCGGCGCCGCGGGGGATCTGATCCTCACCAAAGAGCCCGACGGGCCGCTGTCGGCCAAAGTCGTCCTGGATACGGCGGCCGGCGACGACGCCGACGCCAGCATCCTGATCGCGTTCTATGACGCGGACGGCCGGCTGGTGCGCGTCGAGCGCGCGACGGAAGCGACGGTCGTGAACGGGACGTTCAAACGGCTAGACATTGCGGTGAGCGACGTGCCCGAAACCGCCGTCGCCGCGAAGGCGTTCGTCTGGGGCGGCCAGTACGCGCCGCTGCGCCTCCCGGAGGAGGCGACCCTTTGACGCGGCGCCCCTGTCGAAGAGAAAAACACCATTTTTGTCCCCTAAACGCATAATGGCAGCCGACTCGCCATAAAAATAACCCCGGGAGCGCCCACGGTGCTTCCGGGGTTATTTTTGGTCGCACGGACGCATTATGTTAAAATAAAGACTGATATGGGTCAAATTATTATAAAGACAAGACAAATATGGCGGAGATATAATAGAGATGAAAGCAGAATCTGCTTTTTCGCGGTCCCAAAATCATTTTATGTAAGGAGAGGAATTCCAAGATGAAAAAAAGAGCGTTGATTTGTGTTGTGGCGGCTTGTTTGATGCTGCTGGCGGTGGCCTGCGGGCCGTCGACGCCCAGCGGCGGGAAGAGTTCCGGCAACGAAAAGCTGGTGGTGGGTTTCGCGCAGATCGGTCAGGAGTCCGGCTGGCGTGACGCGGAGACCGCGTCGATACAGTTCTACGCCGGGCAGAACCTCGACACCATCGACCTCAAATTCGCAGACGCGCAGCAAAAGCAGGAAAATCAGATCAAAGCCATCAAATCCTTCATTGAGATGGGCGTAGACGTCATCGGGGTGGCCCCGGTCGTCGAGACCGGATGGGACGCCGTCTTCACCGAGGCCAAGGACGCCGGGATCCCGATCGTGCTGGTGGACCGCATGGCGAGCGTGGACGAGAGCCTGTACGCGACGTTCATCGGCTCCGACTTCATTGAGGAAGGGAAGAACGCCGCCATCGAGATGAGCGCGCTGCTGGGCGGCACCGGCAAGATCGTGCAGCTGGAGGGCACCGTGGGCGCCTCCGCCGCCAACGACCGCAAAAAGGGCTTCGAGGACGAGATCGCGGCCAACCACCCGGGCATTGAGATCATCGCGTCGCAGACGGGCGACTTCACACGCGCCAAGGGCAAAGAAGTGATGGAGTCCTTCCTGAAAACATACGGCAGCGACATCAAGGGGATCTACGGCCACAACGACGACATGGCGCTGGGCGCCATAGAGGCGATCAAAGAAGCCGGGCTCAAGCCGGGTTCGGACATCGTGGTGGTCTCCGTCGACGGCGTGAAGGGCATCTTTGAGGCGATGGCGGCCGGCGAGGCCAATGTCACCGTCGAGTGCAACCCGCTGCTGGGGCCGCAGTTCTTCGACGTCTGCCAGACGCTGAAAGACGGCGGCACGGTGGAAAAATGGATCAAATCCGATGAAGGGATCTTCCGCGCCGACACGGCGGCGGCCGACCTGCCAAACAGAAAATATTGATCAAACGACACAGAACGCGCCTGTTTTCGGCGCCGCTGTTATATGATCAGTACTGAGTAGAAATGACAGTATGTCCGCCCCACGGAACATCGTTTCGTGGGGCGGACATCGGGAATCCCGCCGTGTCCGGCGGAGAACCAATCAGGGCGTCTCTCGATGCCGCGACCGAAA
>JAITDM010000149.1 GCA_031282535.1 Oscillospiraceae bacterium | reverse complement strand
TTGACGCCGGGAAAGGTTTTGTTGATGCCAATCATCTCTAAAAGAGCGGACTGTTCCATCCGTCGTCTCACCACACTTTCAGTATTACTGCCGATTCGTACCTTGTTGCCGCTTCACGGCAACAAAAAACAAGCATTTGGGTTGTGGGTTGCAGGTGCAACCAAGGTTAGTGCAAGTGTTAGTGCAAGCCGGGGCTTTCCCGCAGGGAAAGCCCCGGCCGGGCCATGGTCACCTTACACGCCGCAAAGGGCGCTTGTTTGCGGGTTGATTACTGGACGGGCGCGTACGGAATACGCACGGACACGCCGTCGTCGGCCAGCTTGTACTCCGTGCCTTCCAGCACGTCGGCCTTGCCGAGCGCGGCGTTTGTGGAGATGGCCACCACCGCTTTGCCCATGGCGTCGCCGTCCTGCTTGACGGTCGCGGCCATTTTGCCGGTGTTGATGGCCTCAAGGCCCGCGTCGGTGGCGTCCACGCCGATGACGGGGATCCACTTCTCGCTGTCGGCCGCCGTGTTGTAGCCGACGCCGTTCAGCGCGGCGATCACGCCGAGCGCCATGTCGTCGTTGTTGCAGAAGACGGCCTCAATCTTGCCTTCATCTCTGCCGAGGATGGCTTCCATCTGGCTTTGCGCCTGGTCAGTCGCCCAGTTGGCTACCACGGGTTCGCCCTGGATATTTTCCATCGTCAGGCCGCGGGCTTCCGCTTGGCTGATGGAGAACGAGGTGCGGGCCTCCGCTTCGGGGTTGCCCGGCTCGCCCTTGAAGACGAGGAACTGGCACTTGCCGTCGCCGTTTAAGTCAAAGTCGGGGTTCGCCGCCCAGAGGTCGGCCAGCAGGTCGCCCTGCATCACGCCGGCTTCGGAGGCGGTGGTGCCGATGAAGATGCTGCCCGAAGACTCCATGACGGACTTCGCGGGCTCGCGGTTGAAGAACACCGCGGGGATGCCGGCCGCGACCGCCTTGTCGGCCAGGCCCTGTGCGGAACCGGCGTCGACGGCATTGATCACGATCACGTCCACGTTCTTCTCGATGAGAACGTCCAGCTGGTCATTCTGCTTGGACTGGTCGCCCTGGCCGTCCTGCATGTCCAGGTTGATCTTCACGGAAGACGCCTGGGCATACTTGTCGATGGCCGCGCGGACGGTGGAGATGTAGGTGTCGTCGTACTTGTAGATCAGAACGCCAAAGGTGACTTCGTCGCCGGTGTCAGGCGTAGGGTCGGGCTCCACAGGGGGCGCGACAGGGGTGTTGTCAGTGCCGCCTGCGGGGGGCGCGGTGGGTGTGGGTTCGGTCGTGCCGCCACAGGCGGTCAGAGAGAGTACCAACAGCAGGGAGAGGCCGATGAACAAGATTTTTTTCATGGAATAAACCCTCCTTATTATGATACGGCTGCGTATCGGCTTACGAGCCGCACCGGTTCGCCACTGGAATCTTCCAGTGACATATTACATTATACTGCAAGATTTTCAAAATTTCCAGAGATATTTTTTCGAATTTTCTATAAATATTTTTCATTTGCGCGGAAGAAGCAGAATGTTTGAACAATTTATCGAAGTATGAATTGTATATTATCACATATTCAAATATATTGAAACCTTATCGCAAAAATACTTTTGCCCTGCCCCGCGCAGGGCCATAGTGAAAATATCTTCTCAATTGTCAATATAAAAATTTTTCATATTGACAATTGGCCGGTCACTCATTTATAATACGCTTATCAAACAAGCTTTGAGGAGGACGTCCTATGCCGCCGACACCGCAGTCCGCCGCGCCGCCGACACCGGAACACCCGCCAGCGCCAAAAGCGGGGGGCGGGTCCGCCCGCCAAGGCGTCCGGGTGCGCGATCTCGTCTTTTGCGCGCTGTTTGCCGCGCTGAGCGCGGTGCTGTCTCCGATCACCATCCCCATCGGGCCCGTGCCCATCGGCCTCGTGCACGTCCCGATCTTTCTGGCGGCGGGTCTTTTGGGCGCGCCATACGGCGCCGTGAGCCAGCGGGGGTGGGTATTGCTCGGCGCCGCGGGCGTCCCCGTGTTCTCGGGCTTTCGCGGGGGGCTCGGGGTGCTGGCCGGCCCCACGGGCGGGTTCATTGTGGGGTATATCCTGTGCGCGTTCCTCGTCGGCCTATGGCTCGACCGCCGCGGCCGGTCGCTGCGCGTGCTGGTACCGGCGATGGTCTGCGGCCAGCTCGCGACGTACCTGCCGGGCCTCCTCTGGTACATGTATCTGACGCAGACGGGCCTCGGCGCCGCGCTGCTCGTCTGTGTGCTCCCGTTTCTTGTGGGGGACGCCGCCAAAATCGCGCTCAGCGCCGCATTGATCCGCAGACTCTGGCCCCGTCTGCACCGCGCAGCGTGAAAAACCCCGTCCGCGGTTTGGCGGAACGAGCGTGTACTTGGCGGACCGGCTGACGGGCCGGGCCTCGCCCCGATTCATCGCAGTGGAGCCTCTGAGCTGTCCCAGTCTCACGCGCGGCCGCTTTGCCTACGACTTTGGCGACACCGCCCATCTGACGCCGCTGGTCAAGATGTACACCCTGGGCTGCGAGTACATGCCGCATCCGAACCACGCGGGCGGTCTGCGCTACCACGGCATGAACCCGGTGCTCTCCCAGCTCTATCACGACGGCATCCTGGAGGCCCGCGCGGTGGGGCAGCGCTCGGTGTTTGAGGCCGCGACTCTGTTTGCCGCGCACGAGACGATCCTACCCGCGCCCGAGTCGTCCCACGCGGTACGCGCCGCCATCGACGAGGCGCTCCGTTGCCGCGAGGCAGGCGAGCGCAAGACGATCCTCTTCGGGCTCTCGGGCACCGGCTACTTCGACATGACGGCGTACGGTTCCTATCTCGACGGCACGATGACCGACCACCGCCCCACCGACGAGGATCTGGCCCCCGCTTTCGCCGCGCTGCCGAAGGTGGAGTGAAACGCGACGGCGGACGTCTTCATATGTGACTACAGAAAAATACCGCGAAAATGCTGCGCAACCGTTGCTGCCGCTTCGGTTGCGCTTTTTTGTGCTGTTAAACTCGTGAGCTTACGATCAGATGCATGAGGCGGGGAAATATAAGAGAATAATATTGAAAAAAAGATAGAACAAAGGAGAAAAAAGTGATAATATAGAGGAGCTGTGAT
>JAITDM010000055.1 GCA_031282535.1 Oscillospiraceae bacterium | reverse complement strand
GCACATGGGTGGCGGACCAGAAAATATGCCCCTCCGCAACACCTGTCGCCTCACTCAGCCACCGAATGAAGTCCGGCGGATAGGGGCCCTTGCCGGTTTCAACGCTCACGATCAGCGAAGTGGGCCCTCCCTCATTTTTGAGTGCGATGACACGCACATGAAGCCCTTCGATCACGCCCACCAGACGCAGGCCCATGCGCGCATTCCCCGCATGAATCGGAAGCATGTCCTCCGTCGGCGTGATGTCACGGATGGCCGCGCCGCAGAAGAGTTGATTGGTGTTCTGCACCGCCGCTCTCAGCAGCCCCTGCAAACCTGACGGTTCCGACGGCTCCGCCGATGCCGGCGGTTCTGGCAGTTCCGCCGGTTCCACCGTCGGATCCACCCCCGCTTCTTCCGCGACAATCTGCGCGGCAGTCACATCCGGGCGCGCGGGCAGTGCCAGCGCCGGCGTCAGTGTCAGCGTCAGCGCCAACACCAACATAGCGGAGAGCGTCCGCCGCAGATTCTGTTTCTCTTTCATTTCAATGCTCCTCCCAATTTTTTAGTTTACTATACTATATCTTTTGGACATTTTTTTCGCAAGGTGTTAAGGCAAAGGCGGCAATTGTGCCCCCAAATTCGTAAAAAAGCCCCTTCGCCCGACCGCTTTGTTGCTGCTGTGCTGCATCCCTTTCGGGCGCCGCCCGATTCTTTGCGCGCAAAACAAGCGGCGGAGCCTTTGGCTCCGCCGCTTGTTTCACTCACACATGCACAGCAGTATCAGACCGCGCGTACCACTTTGCCCGAACGCAGGCAGCGGGTACACACATGGACATGACACGGCGTGCCGTCCACCAGCGCCTTGACCCGCTTGACATTCGGCTTCCAGGAACGGTTGGAGCGCCTGTGGGAGTGCGACAGGGCAATTCCGAACGTTACACCCTTGCCGCAGATGTCGCATTTGGCCATCCTCGCACCTCCTCGCCGTCAAAGTCGTGATCATTCTCTCCGCGCACCCGGCGCGGTATGGCCGAAAATCTCTCTGTGTTGTGGAAGTCACACATATAAACCACAATATCATGGATATAAGAGTCACATGGCACGCCCTTGAGAGCCGGCCCCCGACAAATCAGCAAAAACTATTGTACCAGAATCTTTGCCGAAATGCAAGTTTTTCTCCAAAAATCAAAAAATCGAAGATATCACTGATAAATGTAAAATATTTCCATTTATCAGTTGCTTTCCCGCCGCAGGCGGGAGATCCATTTCTGCAGCTCGATGAAGCCCAGCATCACGAAGCAGAGCGCCGCCACGGCCAGCCAGTTGGCGGGGGAGAGAGGCGCGAGGGCGAACAGCGTGCGCAGCGGCGGCAGGAGCACCACGACGACCTGCAGCGCCGCCGAACCCAAAAAAGAGATCCACAGCATCGGGTGCCGCCGCGGCTTGATCTGAAACAGGCTGAAACGCTCCGATTGGAAACCCACCGCCGCGAAGAGCTGCGAGAGCGACAGCGTGAGAAACGCCATGGTCGTGCCGAGTTCGCCCTTGCGGCCGAGCAGGTAGGCCGAGCAGGCGAGCGCCGCCTCGACGAGACCGACGAGGACCATGCGCAGCCAGACGCGGCCGGTGAAGAACGGCTCTTTGCCGTCGCGCGGCGGGCGGTCCATGACGTCCGGCTCGGCCGGCTCGACGCCCAGCGCCAGCGCCGGGAAGGTGTCGGTGACGAGGTTGATCCACAGGATGTGGACCGGCCGCAGCAGCGCCCAGCGCGCCAGCGTGGCCGTCAGCACCGCCAGCACCTCGCCGGCGTTGGAGGAGAGCAGAAACCGCACGGTCTTGTGGATGTTGTCGAAGATCCGCCGGCCCTCGCCCACCGCCGTCACAATGGTGGCGAAGTTGTCGTCTGTGAGCACCATGTCGGACGCGCCCTTGGCCACGTCGGTGCCGGCGACGCCCATGCCGACGCCAATGTCCGCGCCGCGCAGCGCCGGGGCGTCGTTTACGCCGTCGCCGGTCATCGCGACCACCTTGCCGCGCCGCTGCCAGGCCGCCACGATGCGCGACTTGTGCTCGGGCGCCACCCGCGCGTAGACGCCGATCTCCTCAATCGCGCGGTCGAAGGCGTCGTCGTCCAGGGCGTCGAGATCCGCGCCCGTGACGGCGCGCCGCCCCGTGCCGTCAGGCGGCAGGATGCCGAGATCCCGGGCGATGGCCACCGCCGTGACCCTGTGGTCCCCCGTGATCATGACGGGGAGGATCCCCGCCCGGCGGCAGACGGCAATCGCGTCGCGCGCCTCGGGCCGGGCCGGGTCGATCATCCCCACCAGCCCGCAGAACGTGAGCTCCGATTCAAAAGATGCGAGGTCCGCCAGCGCGGACGCGCCGCAGTCCCGGTAGGCAAAGGCCAGCACGCGCAGCGCCCGGGCGCCCATCTCCTCGGCGGCGCGCTCGACCGCAAGCCGCCGGGCGGCGTCGAAGCGCGCCGCCGACCCCTGCAAACGGTGCTCTGAGACGCAGCGCGCCGTCAGCACGTCGGGCGCGCCCTTGACAAAAAGGCGGACGCCCCCGTCCGGCGCGCGGACGGCCACGCTGGAGAGCTTGCGCCCCGCGTCGAAGGGGACCTCCCCCAACCGCGTCCGGGCGCGCAGCGCCTCCGGCGTCCGCAGCCCGCGCGCGAGCAGGTGGTCGAGGAGCGCCGTCTCGGTCGGGTCCCCCAGTGTGCGCCCGCCGGCGTCCAGCGCGGCGTCGTTGCAGTGGGCCATGGCGTCGTGCAGCAGCGCCTCGTCGGGGCCCCGCGCCTCCTGCACCGTCATGCGGTTTTGCGTCAGCGTGCCGGTCTTGTCGGAGCAGATGATCTGCGTGCTGCCGAGCGTTTCCACGGCGGGCAGGCGGCGGATGATGGCCCCGCGGGACGCCATGCGCGACATGCCCATGGCGAGTACGATCGTCACGACGGCCACCAGCCCCTCCGGGATGGCGGCCACCGCCAGGCTCACGGCCGTGAGGAACATCTCAAAGACGCCGCCGGCCCCCCCGAGGAGACCCAGCACGAAGATGCACACCGCCACGCCCAGCACGCCGACCGACAGCGTGTTGGAGATCTGCCCCAGCTTCTTTTGCAGGGGCGTGAGTTCCTTTTCGGCCGCGGCGAGCTGGCCGGCGATGGCGCCCACCTCCGTGTCCATGCCGGTGGCGACGACGAGGCCCGTGCCGCGCCCGTAGGAGACAGACGTGCCCATGAACGCCATGTTGATGCGGTCGCCCAGCGGGCAGGCGGGGTCGTCCAGGGCGCCGCTCACCTTTTCCACCGGCACGGACTCCCCGGTGAGCGCCGACTCCTCCACGCGCAGCGACGCGCTCTCCAGCAGACGCACGTCGGCCGGTACGCTGTCGCCGGCCTCCAGCAGCAGCACGTCTCCCACGACCAGTTCGCGCACCGGCACCTTCACCGGGTGGCCGCCGCGCAGCGCGCGGGCCTCCGGCGCGGCCAGCTTCCGGAGCGCCGCCAGCGCCTGCTCGGCGCGGGACTCCTGGACCGTCCCCAGCACGCCGTTCATCACGACGACCAGCGCGATGATGCCGGCGTCCACATATTCGCCCAGCAGCGCGGAGACGACCGCCGCGGCGATGAGCACCCAGATCATAAAGTCGCCAAACTGCGCGGCGAAGATCATGAGCCAGGTTTTTTGCCGGCCCCGGGCCAGCTCGTTGGGGCCGCCGCGCGCCAGGCGGTCGGCGGCCTCCCGGGCGGAAAGCCCGCCGGCGCCGCTCTCCGTCTGTTTGAACAGCACCCGCTCGTGCAGTGTGTGCCAAGGTGTCCGCGTCATACTCACACCATCCCCGTGGTCGCATTTTGAGGCATCTCTGCCGGGCGCAGCGCCGGGCACGAAGTTTTGAAAGCCCCCCGATGTGCCTGTCCCCAGCATACCAAGCCGCGCGGCCGTCTGTCGCGCTTTTTTTGGCGCCGCCGGGAAAGTACCAGGGTGTGACAAAAAAATTCTATGTACCTTTGCGCCGGTCTGCGGTATAATAAAGCGGGAATCTGGGAATCGACCCCGCGCCGTGCGATGGCCGGCGCGCCGCTCATCATGTTGGGGAGGACACCATACCATGGGCATGCTCGCAAAATTGTTCGGCACACACTCCGAACGGGAACTCAAACGCATCCAGCCCATCGTCGCGCGCATCGAGGCGCTGGAGGAGACATACCGCGGGCTCTCGGAAACGGAGCTGCGCGGCCGGACGGCCCGGTTCAAGGGCCGCCTCGCAGACGGCGAGGCGCTGGACGACCTGCTCCCGGACGCGTTCGCCGCCGTGCGGGAGGCCGCGGACAGAGTGCTCGGCCTGCGCCCCTTCCGTGTGCAGCTCATCGGCGGCATCGTGCTCCACCAGGGGCGCATCGCCGAGATGAAGACCGGCGAGGGCAAGACGCTCGTCGCCACGCTGCCGGCCTATCTGAACGCGCTGACCGGGCAGGGCGTGCACATCGTCACGGTCAACGACTACCTGGCCCGCTACCACTCCGAGTGGATGGGCAAGGTGTACCGCTACCTGGGGCTCTCCGTCGGGCTCATCGTCCACGACGTGGAGCCGGCCGCGCGCCGCGCCGCCTACGCCGCCGACATCACATACGGCACAAACAACGAGTTCGGCTTCGACTACCTGCGCGACAACATGGCCATCTATAAGGAACAGATGGTCCAGCGCGCCCACGCCTTCGCCATCGTGGACGAGGTCGACTCCATCCTCATCGACGAGGCGCGCACGCCGCTCATCATCTCCGGGCAGGGCGAAAAATCCACCGAACTCTACGAGAAGGCCGACCGGCTGGCCGCGCGCATGCGCGTCGTCAAGGTGGTGGAGCTCGACAGCAAGGCGGAACACGACGACATCGACGGGGACTACGTGGTCGACGAAAAGGCCCGCTCCGTCACGCTGACGCCCGCCGGCATCTCAAAGGCGGAGGCGTATTTCGGCATCGAAAACCTCTCCGACCCGGAGAACGTCACGCTCGCGCACCATGTGAACCAGGCCATCCGCGCCCGCGGCCTCATGCAGAAGGACATCGACTACGTCGTGCGCGACGGGGAGGTCATCATCGTCGACGAGTTCACCGGGCGTCTCATGTTCGGCCGCCGCTACTCCGAGGGGCTGCACCAGGCCATCGAGGCGAAGGAGGGCGTCAAGGTCGAGCGGGAGAGCAAGACGCTGGCCACGATCACGTTCCAGAACTACTTCCGCATGTACCGGAAGCTCTCCGGCATGACCGGCACGGCGCTCACCGAACAGGAGGAGTTCTCCCAGATCTACAAACTGGACGTCATCGAGATCCCCACCAACAAACCGATGGTCCGCGAGGACTACCCGGATGCCGTCTACAAAAACGAGGACGGGAAGTACCGGGCGATCCTCCGGCAGATCCAGGAATGTCACGAGCGGGGCCAGCCGGTGCTGGTGGGCACCGTCTCGATCGAGAAAAACGAGCTGCTCTCCGCCATGCTGCGGCGGGAGGGCATCCCCCACGTCGTGCTGAACGCGAAGCACCACGAGAAGGAGGCCGAGATCGTCGCGCAGGCCGGCCATGTGGGCGCCGTGACGGTGGCCACCAACATGGCGGGGCGCGGCACCGACATCATGCTGGGCGGCAACGCCGAATTTTTGGCGGTGGCCGATTTGCGCAAGGCCGGCGTGCCGGAGGAGATCATCACCGAGGCCACCGGGTACGCCGAGACGGAAAACGAGGAGGTCCTGGCCGCCCGCGCGCAGTTCGCCGCCCGCATGGCGCACCACAGGGAGCACGTCGCCGCCGAGGCCGAGAAGGTGCGCGCCGCCGGGGGCCTGTTCATCATCGGTACCGAGCGCCACGAGTCCCGGCGCATCGACAACCAGCTCCGCGGCCGCGCCGGCCGCCAGGGCGACCCGGGCTCCTCGCGCTTTTTGATCTCGATGGAGGACGACCTCATGCGGCTCTTCGGCGTGAACCGCGTCAGCGGCATGCTGGAGTCGCTGGGGATGGACGAGGACACGCCCATCGACCAGAAGATGCTCTCAAACGCCATCGAAAACGCGCAAAAACGCGTGGAGTCGCGCAATTTCCAGACGCGCAAACACGTGCTGGAGTACGACGACGTGATGAACCGGCAGCGCGAGATCATCTACGGACAGCGCAAAAAGGTGCTGGACGGGGAGGACCTGCACGGCAGCATCCTCGACATGATCGACGACGCCGTCGGGCGGGCGGTGGACCGGGCGGCCGGCGGGCACAACTTCATCGACCCCCCGCAGATCGCCGCCGCCACGCAGCCCTTCGAGGGGCTGTTCCTCGCGCCGGGCCAGTTCACCTTCACCCAGGAGGAGCTGAGCCAGAAGACGACGGACGACATCAAGGAGCTGCTGCGGGCGCAGGCGCGGCACGTGTACACGGAGAAGGAGCGCGCGCTCGGTCCCGTCATGCGCGAGGTGGAGCGCGTCGTGCTGCTGCAGGTGGTCGACCGGCACTGGATGGACCACATCGACGCGATGCAGGAGCTGCGCAACGGCATCGGCCTGCGCGCCTATGCCCAGACGGATCCGCTCGTCGCCTACAAGCAGGAGGGCTTCGAGATGTTCGACCAGATGATCGCCGAGATCCGCGACGACACGGTGCGCTACATCTACACCGCCCAGGTGCGCGGCGCCGAGGCGCCTAAACGCGAGCAGGTGGCCCGGCCGACGCGGGCGGGTCTCCTCGGCGGCGGCGGCGACGGCAGCGACAAAAAGCGCCCCGTACGCAAGACCGCGGCCCAGAAGGTCGGCCGCAACGACCCCTGCCCATGCGGCAGCGGGAAAAAATACAAAAAATGCTGCGGCTTCGACCCCGGCGTCGGCGGCGAGGCGTAACAACCAAAATTCTCGTTTTTTGTTGCCGCGAAGCGGCAACAAGGTACTACACAGGAGGGATACAATGGCAGCGGTTCGCATCAGAGACAATGTCTATTGGGTGGGCGTGAAACACCCGGACGTGCGCAATTTTCACGGGTATCTTGTCCCCTACGGCACCACATACAACGCCTATCTGATCCTCGACGAGAAGATCTCGCTGGTCGACACGGTGCGCGCGCCGTTTGCCGGAGCGCTGCTCGACAACATCCGGGAGGTAGTCGACCCGGCCCGGATCGACTACCTGATCTCCAACCATGTGGAGCCGGACCACTCGGGCGCGCTGCCGGCGCTGGTCGCGGCCTGCCCGAACGCGGCGGTCGTCGCCTCCCCCAACGGGCGAAAGGGCCTCGCCGCCTATTACCCGGAGATCGCGCCCGCCTGGCAGGTGGTGAAGACCGGCGACACGCTGTGCACCGGGCGCTATCACTTCTCGTTCGTCCTCATGCCGATGGTCCACTGGCCGGACAGCATGTCGACATACCTCGCGGAGGAGAAGATCCTGTTTTCAAACGACGCGCTGGGCCAGCACATCGCCTCGGACGAGCGTTACGACGACGAACTGGGCGAGGAACGTCTGCTGGAGCGGGCGGGCGACTACTACGCGAACATCGTGCTGCCGTACGGGCCGCAGACCCAGGCCCTGCTGAAGGCGGTCGCCGGGCTGGACATCGGGCTGGCGGCGCCGAGCCACGGCGTCATGCTCCGCTCGTTTTTACCGAAAATTTTGGGAAAATATGACATGTGGTCGCGCGGCGAGAGCGACCCGTCGCGCGGCGTCGTCGTCTACGACACGATGTGGGGCGCGACGCAGACGATGGCGGAGGCGCTCGTGCGGGAATTGGCCGGGCGCGGCGTCACGGCGGAGCTCATCTCGCTGAAGGAGACGCACGTGTCCACGGCCATGGCCCGGCTGCTGGAGGCCGGGTTCATCGCGGTGGGGAGCCCCACGCTGAACCGGCAGGTCATGCCCACGGTGGCGGCGTTTCTCTCGTACCTCCGGGGGCTCGCGCCGAAGCGGCGCACGGGACTGGCCTTCGGCGCGTACGGGTGGGGCGGCGAGAGCGTCGGTCTCATCGAGGAGACGCTCACCGCGCTCCAATGGACCCTGGAGCCCGCCCGCCGCGCCCAATGGCGCTTGTAAATGTATGTGTGATGTAAAACGCGGGACGCCGAGGGCGGCGTCCCCTACGAATGTATGTGTGATGTAAAACGCGGGACGCCGAGGGCGGCGTCCCCTACGAAGGGGCTGTTTCGGTGTCAGACGACCGCGCCGTCGGGGTATTTGATTCGGGGCTCGGCGGGCTGACCGCCGTGCGGGAGCTGACGCGCCTGCTGCCCCGGGAGGAGATCGTCTATTTTGGAGACACCGCGCGCGTGCCGTACGGCACGCGGTCGCGGGAGACGATTTTGTCTTACATGCGGCAGGACATCGCGTTCTTGATGACATTTGACATCAAGGCGCTGGTGGTCGCCTGCGGCACGGCCAGTACGGCCGGCCTCCCGCTGCTTGAGCGGGACTACGACTTTCCGGTGGTGGGCGTCGTGGAGCCGGCGGCCCGCGCGGCGGCGGCGGCCACGCGCAGTGGCCGCGTGGGGCTCATCGGCACAGAGGCGGCCGTCGGGTCCGGCGCGTACGAGCGCGCGCTGCGGCGGATCGCGCCCGGGCTCTCGGTGCGGGCGCAGTCCTGTCCGCTGCTGGTGCCGCTGGTGGAAAACGGGCGGGGCCGCCGGGGCGACCGGGTGGCCGAGCTCGTGGTGGCCGAGTACCTGGCCCCGCTGCAAGCCGGCGGGATCGACACGCTGATCCTGGGCTGCACGCACTACCCGCTGCTGCGCGACATCATCGCCGACGCGATGGGCCCCGGCGTCGTGTTGATCGACGCGGGCCGGGAGGTGGCCCGTCGGCTGTCGGAGGTGCTGTCGGAGGGCGGCGCCCTGGCCGGCCGCGCCGCGCCGGGCCCCAGACGCTATTTTGTCAGCGACAGCGTGGAGGGCTTCGCGCGCCGGGCGGCGTTGTTTTGTCCCGAGGCGGTGGACGGGCGCGTGGAGAAGGTGGAGATGGACATCGCCGCCGGCGCCTTCGTCCTCCCACCGGAGACGTGACCGCCGAGACCTGCAGAAATACATTTCGGGCAGGTTTTAAAACCTGCCCGATGGGGTCGTGACCGCCGCGGCCTACGCCTCCTCTTCTTCGCAGAGTTCCCGCAGGCGGATGAGGAGGCTGACGGTTTCGCGGAAGTGGCGGTCGTGCTCCAGGCCGAGGAGCTCCCGGGCGCGCTGGAGGCGGTAGCGCACGGTGTTGGGGTGCAGGTGCAGCGTCTCGGCGGCGGCGGCGATCTCGCCGTCGTGGCGGACAAAACTGGTCAGCGTCTCCATGAGGCCGGAGTGGAACTTGCGGTCGTAGGCCTCGATCCGCCGGGTGAGGGCGCGGTGGTGGCTGACGGCGCTCCGGTTCTCGGAGAGGGGCAGGATGAAGGCGGACAGCCCCAGCTCCTGGTGGCAGACGAGGGACTTGCCGTCTTTCCGGGCGACGCGCCAGGCATAGAGGCTCTTTTGGAGGCAGACGTCCAGCTCCGAGAGCGGATGGAAATCCCCGGCGCCGCCCAGGCGGTAACGGGTCCGGTCCCCGCCCAGCAGGTCGAGGAGCCCCCGCGTGAGGGAGACCGCCGCCGGCGGGTTGTCGGACGACGTGTGGTAAAACACCAGCACGCCCTGCCGGTATTTGACAAAGAAGCACGCAAGGCCGTCCCCCTGGGCGCGGTCCGTGCGGTACAGCAGCCGGTTGACGAAGCGGAAGAGCTGCGCGTCCTCGTGCTCGTCCAGCACCTCCACATAGAAGGCGGTCACGAAGTCCCCGCACCCGGGGCAGATGTCGCGGGCCGCGTCGGCCACCTGGTCGGGCGTCAGACGGCGCAGCAGCAGCTCGTCGATCTTCTGCTCCAGAAACCGGGAGCGCTGGTGGCTTTTGATGCACTCGTTGACGTTTAAGATGATGTCCTCCATGTAGGTCTTGGAGAAGAAGAACACCGGAAGGCGGGCCGCCTCCGCCCGCGCCAGCACCGGCGCGGGCAGCGTCCGGTAGTAGACGGATTTGACGGCGACGGCGGAGACCCGGCGCGTCAGAAGGTTTTCAAAGGCGGGCAGGATCGCCTCCGGACGGTCCTTCGCGAAGAAGAGCGAAGTCAAAACGAGATCGCCCTCCCCGAAGCCATCGTAGGTGCCCCGGTCGCTCTCGTACTCCAAAATCACCACATTGGAGACAATCCGGCCCAAATCCGCGCCGGGCACGACCGGCTGAAAACCGGCCAGCAGGCCGAGCTGGATCAATTCCTGCAGGCTGACCACAAAGATCCCTCCCCACGCGCCGCGGCCCCGGACCGGGCGTTTTCGAGAGCATCATATCACAGAAATGTGCGCGCCGCAAGGCCGATATTGTAAAAATTACAAATGCGGGCGAAGATGTTTGGCCGTGTCGCCATTGCAATCCGGCGCAAAGTCCCTATAATGAATGTTGTGGAGAGGCGCGGGGCACAGTCGTTTCTGTTATAGTTGGAGAGCAAAGACGCTTTATAAAAACGAATCGTCGTTTTTATAAAGCGTCTTTTTTGCTTTCCCGCAGGGGTGAAAGACGGGGCGACGGGCGTGGCGAGGCGCCGAAAACTTCATGCGCAGGAAAGGCGGAGCGGGATGAGCCAGTTTTTACACACGAAATATGCCGATTTGCGGCCCTACATTCCGGGGGAGCAGCCGCAGGACAGAAAGTACATCAAGCTGAACGCCAACGAGACGTCCATGCCGCCCTCGTCCGAGGTGCTGAAGGCGCTGTCGAACCCCCTGATCCGGGGGATGGGGAAGTACGCAGACCCCCACTGCCACGCGCTGCGACAGGCCATTGGTGAATATTACAATGTGCCCGAGGAGCAGGTGTTCGTGGGCAACGGCTCCGACGAGGTGCTCGGGTTTTGTTTCATGAGCTTTTTCTCCGAGACCTCCCGGATCTGTTTCCCAGACATCACCTACGGGTTTTACGAGGTGTACGCGAATGCGTTCCATCTGGACGCGCAGGCCATCCCGCTGCGGGAGGATTTCAGCATCGACGTGGAACCCTATGTCCGGACGGACCGGCACGTCGTGCTGGCAAACCCCAACGCGCCGACCGGCATGGTCCTGCCGGTCCAAGCGATCGAACGGATCGCCGCCGCCTGCCCCGAGCGGATCGTCGTGGTGGACGAGGCCTATGTGGACTACGGGAACGCATCCTGCGTGCCGCTCGTGGCGCGTTACCCCAACCTGGTCGTCGTGCAGACGTATTCCAAGTCGCGCAACCTCGCGGGGGCCCGCATCGGGTTTGCCATCGCCTCGCCGGAGGTCGTCTCGGACATGATGAAGATCAAATGCGCGTTCAATCCGTTCAACATGAGCGCCATGGCTCTCTCCGTGGGCATCGCCGCCATCCGCGACACCGAATATCTCAAATGGTGTACGCGGCGGATCATTGAAAACCGGGAATACACGAAGACACGGCTGGAGCGGATGGGTTTTTACGCGACGGATTCCCACACGAATTTCCTGTTTGTGCACCACCCGGCGCTGGACGCGGAGGTGTACTACCGGGCGCTCAAGGCGGCCGGCATCCTGACCCGGCACTACGCCGTGCCCCGGATCCGGGACTTCCTGCGGATCACCGTGGGCACCCGGGCGGAGATGGACGCCGTCCTCGAAGCCACGGAGAAGATCCTGCGCTGCCAGGGGCGCCACGCGTCGTAAGAATCAAAATTTCCAATTTTTGTAATATAAATGCATGAAAACGGGGGTGGCGGCGGTGGCGTATGTGCAAAGCGGGACGGGTGTGCTGAAACAGGTGATGCTGGCCCGGCCGGAGTATGTGCGGCTGCAGCCGATCAACGTCATCGCGCAGTCGTGGGTGGACCGCGGGGCGGCGATCGACGCCGCCGTCTGTTTACAGGAGCACGACGCCCTGGTGCAGGCCTACCGGGAAAACGGGGTGGCGGTGCATCTGGCCCCCACCGACCCGGCGCTCACGAACCAGACCTTCGCGCGGGACTTCGGCGCCTGCGTGGCCGAGGGCTATGTGCTGGGGCGGTTCAA
Source organism: Oscillospiraceae bacterium (assembly GCA_031282535.1). Classification (GTDB taxonomy): domain Bacteria; phylum Bacillota; class Clostridia; order Oscillospirales; family UBA929; genus JAIRTA01. The sequence continues at coordinate 6,066 of JAITDM010000055.1, read as the reverse complement.
GGAACCGGTCCGCACGGGGGAGACGGCGCTGTTTGAAGCGGAGCTGCAGGCGCTGGGCGTACCCTGCGCGGCGCGCTGCGAGGAGGGCGTGTTTGAGGGCGGCGACTTCTGGTTTTTGGACGCGCGAACGCTGGCCGTCGGCCTGGTGGCCCGCACCGACGCGGCCGGCTTCCGCTCTCTGGCCGACCCGCTCACGCGGTTGGGGTACGAGCTGATCCCGGTGTCCTGCGCGCCGTCGAACCTGCACCTCGACATGTGTTTCAATGTGGTGGCGGACCGTCTGGCCGTGCTCTGCGAGGAGGCGCTGCCGCCGGCCTTTCTGAACACGCTGCGCCGGCGGGGTTTTCGGTGGGTTCCGGTGACGCAGGCGGAGGTGTACCGGCACCACGCCAACCTGCAGAGCCTCGGACGGGACCGGGTGCTCTCTTTTGCGGAGAACACGGCCGTGAACGAGCGGCTCCGCGCGTTTGGCCTCACCGTTATCGAACTGCCCCTGCGCGAAATTTTAAAAATGGGCGGCGGCCCCCACTGCATGACCTTCCCCATCCGCCGCGCCGCAAGCTGACAAACACAAAAGAGGGTCTGAACCATGGATGGCTCAGACCCTCTTTTCTATGAAACACTCTCAACGGAGAAATGAAATTCTCCATTCTCCATTCTCAATTCTCAATTCTCCATTCTCAACTGCGCAGCTCGTCTCGCTCGCGGATTTCGACGCGGCGGATTTTGCCGCTGATGGTCTTGGGGAGAACGTCCACATATTCGACCACGCGGGGGTATTTGTAGGGGGCCGTGACCTTTTTTACGTGCTGCTGTAGCTCCTTCGTGAGCGCCGGCGTCCCCGTGAAGCCGTTGGCGAGGACGATCGTGGCCTTGACGGCGAACCCGCGGTCCGGGTCGGGCACGCCGGTCACCGCGCACTCCACGACGGACGGGTGCTCCATCAGTGCGGACTCCACCTCGAAGGGGCCGATGCGGTAGCCGGAGGACTTGATCACGTCGTCGGTGCGGCCCACGTACCAGAGGAAGCCCATCTCGTCGCGGTAAGCCGTGTCGCCGGTGTGGTACAGGTCGTCGTGCCAGGCCAGCTGCGTGGTCTCCTCGTCGTGCAGGTAGTGCAGGAACATCCCCGCCGGCGTACCGCCGCCGGCCTCGTCGGTGCGGATGCAGATCTCCCCGGTCACGCCGGCGCCCGCCTCCCGGCCCTCCTCGTCGCAGATCACCATGCGGTAACCCGGGCAGGGCAGACCCATCGAGCCGAGGCGGGGCTGCATCCACGGGTACGCCGTCCAGCAGCAGATGGTCGTCTCCGTCTGGCCGAAGCCCTCGAAGATCTTCAGGCCCGTCTGGCGCAGGAAGTTCGAGTACACCTCCGGGTTCAGCGCTTCGCCGGCGGTGGTGCAGTGCCGCAGCGAGGAGAGGTCCCACTGAGAGAGGTCCTCCTTGATGATGTAGCGGTACATGGTGGGCGGCGCGCAGAAGGTGGTGACCTTGTAGTGCGACACCTTGTCCAGGATATCGGGCGCGGAGAATTTGTCGAAGTCGTAGACGAGCACCGCGCTGCCGGCCAGCCACTGCCCGTACAGCTTGCCCCACAGGGATTTGAGCCAGCCGGTGTCGGAGATCGTGAGGTGCAGCCCGCCCGCCTCGGCCCGATGCCAGAAGCAGCCGGTCAGGATATGCCCCAGCGGGTAGGTGAAGGGCTGCGCCACCATCTTGGGGTAGCCGGTGGTGCCGGAGGAGAAGGCCATCAGCATCATGTCGGTGGCTTTGTTGTGCGGCACGGGCCGGGTGAAGGTCTCGGAGGCCGCCGCCACGCCGGCGTCGAAGTCCAAAAAGCCCGGCGCGCCGGCCCCGCCCGTGACGGCCAGCAGCTCGACGGAGGGGGACTCCGGCAGGGCCTGGGTGATGGACCGGGCGACGTCGCCGTCACCCGTCGCCACGACCATCCGGATGCCGGCGGCGTTGAAGCGGTAGACAAAGTCCTTGGGCGTCAGCAGGTGGGTGGCCGGCACGGCCACGGCGCCCAGCTTGTGCAGCGCCAGCAGCGTGTACCAGAACTGGTGGCCGCGTTTGAGCACCAGCATGACCATGTCGCCCCGTCTGACGCCCACCGACTGCAGCCAGTTGGCGGTCTTGTCGGTCAGGCGCTTGATGTCGGCAAAGGTGAAGGTCCGCTCCGCGCCGTCTTTGGAGACCCACAGCATCGCGCGCGCGTCCGGGGTCTCGGCGGCCATCACGTCGAGGCAGTCGTAGGCAAAGTTGAAGTCGTCCGGGTAGGTGAGCCGGTAATGGCGCTGCAGGTCGTCCAGCGTGGCGAAGTCGTCCCGGTGGCGGCCGGTGAATTTCTCATACAACGGCATCTTGGTTCTCCCCTTTCATCACGACGGCCAAGAAGGTCGCGGGTTCTCCGTGCAGGGTCTGCATGGCGTGCGGCACGCCGGAGTCGAAGTAGATGCTGTCGCCGGCCTCCAGGTCGTAGACGATATCGCCCAAGAAGAAGCGCATACGCCCGGACACCATGTAGTCGAATTCCTGCCCCTCATGGGCGTGCCGGGTGGGTGATTCCCCGTCCTTCGGCTCCACGGTCACCATGAAGGGTTCGGCGATTTTGTTGCGGAAGGTGAAGGCCAGGTGTTTGTAGCTGTACGCCTGCCGCCTGTCGATGGCGAACCCGCCGCCCCGGCGCACGAGGCAGCAGGTCGACAGCTTGGGGCTGTCGCCGCTCAGCAGGTCGACCACGTCCACGCCGAGATGGCGCGCGGCCGTGTAGAGAAAGCTGAACGAGAAGTCCTTTTCGCCCCGTTCGTAGGCGCCAAGCTCCTCCGGCGACACGCCGAGACACGCCGCGAAGGCCTCTGGCGAGAGGTCCTGGATCAAGCGCAGGCCGCGCAGCCGCTGCCCGATGTCGATCAGTTGTTCCGTCATACGTGAGCCCCCTTTAAGATAAAAAATGGAAACAAAAAATCGCGCCCCGATTGCTCGGGACGCGACAGAACTGCCACGCGGTACCACCCGAATTGACCTCTCGAAGCGAGAGATCCACTCGTCAGGGTTCAAACAAACCCCCGGCCTATAACGGGGCCTGCCGTGTCCTCCTAACGTGGGTTGCACCTGCAACCCACAACCCAAATTCTTGTACTTAGTGGCCGCTTCGCGGCAACTAAGTACTACTGTGCGGGGTTCGGAGGACCTGCTCAAGAGGGATACGTCCAAGGGCACCGCGACCGGCTTGCACCCACCGCCGGCTCTCTGTACGCGGGAAACGCCCGGACCAGCTCTATCATCGCATTTGTCCATGTTCACGGTATGTTCATGCTGTGATCCTGATCATAGCACACCCCGCCGGAGCTGTCAAGAGGGAGTTTTGCAAAATTTAAAATGTAATTTCTTGGAAAATAAGAGGGCGCGCCGGCTGTGCAGCGGGGGCGCATGGGTAAAAACGGAACCCGCTTGTCAAAACGGACGGCCCGTGATATAGTGGTTCCGTCAAAACAAATTTGCAGCGGGGGCGCGGGAGGGCTGACGATGAAGCGAATCATCATTCCGGCCATGTTGGTTGCCGTGCTATTGTTGGGAGGGTCAGGTTGTATGCAGAACAATCATGTACAAAACAATCCTATGCAGAACATCAATGGCGCCGCGCTGGCGTATATGGAGCAGAAGTACGGCGAGCGATTTGCGTACGCCGCGCCGTATGGCGACAGCATGACCGGTACGCATCAGCTGCTTGTCACATGTGCCAGCTTGCCGGACGAGAGCATTTTGGTTCGCGTCGAAAATTACAGGCGCGACGACAAAGTATTTCTCGACAACTATCTGGCGGTGAAGTACCGCGGGGATACGGCTGCCTTTCTCCAGAGCAGTGCCGACCAGGTTTTTGGAGACGCAACGGTTTTCTACGATGTGGATATGCAGGCGCTTTCGCCTGAATTGTCCGCAAATGCCACGCTTGACGACTTCCTGGCCGATACGCGCGTCCCACTCAATGTGATGGTCGAAGTGAAAGCGGAAAGCACTGCCTACAAGGACTTGGCACAACAGTTTGCCGACCTGCTGGCTGTGAAAGGGAGCCACTATTATCTGTCCATCGTATTTGTTGACGGAGACAAGTACGATGTCACTGACAGCAAAGCGCTTGAACAGTTGATGGTGTCCGGTGAATACAGCCACTGTGCAAAGATAACCCGACTCGGCGATGAAATCAAAGTCAGGTGGTTGGAGGAGGAGTAGAGTATGGACACTTTCGATGTCGCCAATGTCGCCGCCATACTTGAAGACAAGCACGATTCCCTCAACAATAAGGTTTTCGGGGATGCGCTTGATGCCATTGGGCTGCCCGGTTATACGGTCGTCAGCACGGGGACTTTCCCCGGGGAACCATATACCAAGGCCATAACGGTCAAAGATGCCAACGGAAATATGTTTGTCCATTTCTACGGCACGGGCGACGGCAACTGGGAGTATAACGCCGCCGCTTACGGCGCTCAGCCTCAACCGTCAGATATGCAAAACTGGGCGCTTGCATACTTTGATGAGACCGTCAGGCTTCATTATGAGGGCAAGTCGCTCAATGACCTGTATGTATCAGGTCATTCGCAGGGTGGAAATAGCGGGCAGTTTGTAACGATTCGCTCCAAGTATGGGGACTACATTTCAAGCTGTGTGTCGATTGACGCCCCCGGGTTTTCATATCGGTTTCCCGATGACTCGAAAGCGTTGTATGGCGAGGCATACTACGAAAATCAGCGCGGCAAGATATGGGCTTACAATGGGGAAAATGATTTTGTCAGTATCCTGGGACAGGTGTCAATCATAGATGACGGGCAAGTCAGGTATGTGAAGTACACAGGGGAAGGCTTGGACTTCATACTTTTCCATATGGCGGCGGGGCTTTTGGACGAGAACGGACGGATGTCACTCCTTGCAGACGATACCAAATTCCGCAAATACCTCATCAATGCTCTCGATAAGGTTAAGGAATTGCCGCCTGAAGAACAGGCGCGCACGGCGGAACTGGTCATGATGCTCTGCGAAGACTTTGTTGGCGCACAGGACCCTGTTAAGTCCAATATGACATCGCAGGAGTTTGACGAGTTGAAACAGTTGCTCGCGCCTCTTCTTGTTGACATTCTGGCCGACCATCCGGAGGACATAGTGCCTGTTCTTCAAGAGTTTGGTATGGATAAACATACTGCGGAATCAATAGCGAATTTAATTGAGCACATAAACACGTATCCGCCTGAAGTCCGCGAGCAGATCATAGCGGGATTCCTAGATCTTGTGAAGTACGAAAATGGTCAGTTTACAGTTGACACGTCAAAGATTCCGACTGCCATCCTGACGGCTTGGCCTGTCATATTGGAAACTGCCTTGACACATCCCAGCGACATAATGACCATCTTGCACGAAATTGGCGTTGATGCGGCCATTGGAAGCTGGATAAAAGAGCACCCGTGGCAATTTGTGGGCATTTATTTTGGTCTCGCAGTGCTTTCTCCGATTTGGGCGCCTATTGCAAGCGCAGTTGCGATAGTCGGCTCGCTGTTTGTGCAGGCCGGCTTGCTGATGGATGCTGGCATCCGCATTGTACAAGGCATTGCCGGGCTTACTGGAAAAATTAGGGATGGAATTGTTACGATATTCAACGCACTCAAGAATGCAATAACGGCCTTTGCAAAATGGTTTCGCAGCACGTTCAATGCCGGAGTGCGCTACGCTGCCAACCATCCCTATATCAAGGTTGACACGGGCCAGCTCCGCAGCTACGCGGACCGCATCAATCGCGTCAACAGCCGCCTGAGCCGTCTCGACGGTGGTTTGCGCGGGCTATACTGGCAGGTCGGGTTGCTCGACCTTTGGGACATACTGTGCGCCAATCTGCTGACGAGCGGAAGCCCCACGCTGAATCAAGTGAAGTCGTACTTAAACAATACCGCTGATCGCTTTGAAACCGCCGAAAACAAAGCGCGCGAACGTGTAGGAGGTTGATGGTGGTATAAAATCATTATCACAGTTCCCTGGAAAGTTCCCTGAAAATGAAATGCAGCGGAGAATTCTGGAAAT